>JACDBY010000323.1 GCA_013694685.1 Actinomycetota bacterium | reverse complement strand
CGGCCGAGCGGATCGGTGGCCGCGCGGTCCGCTGTGACGTCACCTCTCGCGCCGACGTCGAGGCGGCGGTCGCGCTCGCGGCCGAGAGCGGTCGGCTCGACGTGCTCGTCACCTCGGCCGGGATCATTCGCGACAACCTGCTCCACAAGCTCACCGACGACGATTGGGAGTCGGTCATCGCGACGCACCTCCGCGGGACGTTCCTCGCCGCGCAGGCCGCGCAGGCGCACATGGTCGAGCAGGAAAGCGGTGCGATGGTGCTGATCTCGTCGACCTCGGCGCTCGGGAACCGCGGTCAGGCGAACTATGCGGCGGCGAAGGCCGGCATCCAGGGGCTCGCGAAGACGCTCGCGATCGAGCTCGGACGCTTCTCGATCCGCGTCAACTGCGTCGCGCCAGGGTTCATCGCGACCGCGATGACCGCGCAGACCGCCGAGCGAATCGGAGTTTCGTTCGACGACTTCCAGGTGGCGATCGCCGAGCAGACGCCGCTCGGGCGTGTGGGCCAGCCGGAGGACGTCGCGAGCGTGATCGCGTTCCTCAGCTCGGACGACGCCGCGTACGTCACCGGTCAGGTGATCTACGTGCGCGGCGGTCCCTGAGCCGGGCGCCGCGCTCGTCACGGGTGCCGCGAGCGGCATCGGCCGCGCGATCGCCGGGCGGCTCGTCGACGACGGGTGGGAGGTGCTCGCCGTCGACCGCGAGCCTGATTCGTCCGGCCCGGGAGAGAGCTTCGTCACGGATCTGACGACGCGGGACGGGAACCGGGCCGCGGTCGAGGCGACGCTCGAGCGGTTCGGCAGGCTCGACGTGATCGTCCCGAGCGCCGGGTTCCAGCACGTCTCGCCCGTGGAGGAATTCGACGAGGTTCGCTGGGATGCATTGCTCGCGCTCAAGGCGCTCCAGCGGCTGCGCGAGCCTGATGAGGTCGCCGACGCGGTCGCTTACCTCCTCGGCCCGGGTGGAGCGTCGGTCACGGGAGCGCCGCTCGTGATGGACGGCGGCTGGACGGCCCGCTGACCTCACGAGCGGTCGCGGGCGGAGGAACGACGGTGTCAGACACCGATTCGTGTCAAGGGTGTTGAACGATCGGCACGAAGAGGTCGCGAAGGCGGTTGGAGCACCGCGGCCGCGGGAGATCGCCTGTGGATTGATTGGAACCGAGTTGGCACGGTCTGGCCTTGACAGAAATCGGTGTCTGACACCGATTCCGACCGGACACGCTTCGCGGCGTGTGCGGACGTGCGTTTCGGCTTACCGTGCGCTCACGAAATCCTCACAGCGAGGTGTTTCGATCGGCGGGTCCACGCCGCCCGGAGGTGCTCGATGAACGCTCGCTTGCTCGCCGCCCTGACGCTTCTCCCGCTCGCCGCGGTGCTCGTCGTCTCGACCGCGCTCGCCGGCGACAAGCGAAACGGCTCCTCGATGGCGAAGCTGCGCGGCGTCAACTTCGTGAGCGCGTGCACGTTCAGCCACGGCGCACCGGACGACCCGATCGTCTTCTTCGGCGAGCCGGGCGCCTCGCACCACCACTCCTTCGTCGGGAACACGGGAACGAATGCCTCGTCGACGCTGACGACGCTGCTCGCCGCTGGTACGACGTGCCATCGCCCGGGTGACACGGCCGGGTACTGGATGCCGACGCTCTCCGTCAACGGGCAGCCGGTGACGCCGAATCACGCGCAGATCTACTACCGCCGCAAGACGATGCGCCACGTCGAGGCCTTCCCACCGGGCTTCCGGATGGTCGCGGGCGATGCCAAGGCCGCGAGCGCCCAGCCCCTGAAGGTGGCATTCTGGAACTGCGGGGTCGGCGGTGGGGTCAGGCCGACGAGCAGCGTCCCAACGTGCCCCGACGCACGCCGGAACGCCCTCCGCCTCCACGTCACGTTCCCGAGCTGCTGGGACGGGAAGAACCTCGACAGCTCGAACCATCAGAGCCACGTGACCTACCCGGTGCAGGGTCGCTGCCCGTCGCGCTTCTCGCACGCGCTCCCGCAGATCTCGCTCATCTACCGCTACCCGGTGAGCGGCGCGGGAGACGTGACGCTCGCCTCGGGCGGCCAGTTGACGGCGCACGCCGACTTCTTCAACGCGTGGCGCCAGACCGAGCTGCAGGGGCTCGTCGACGACTGTCTCAACGCGCTGCGGCACTGTCAGCGCGGCACGTAGCCCCTCAGGGCGGCGACGCGCGCCGCTGACGGCCGAGGTGCAGTCAGGACGGAAATGGGGTACGACTGTGCGATGCCGCGTATCACCGACTCGCCCGTCGACAGCGCCCAGAGCGCCGGTCACGACTTCGTCCACTCGACGGCGTTCGAGTGGCTCGCCCGCGCGGGATTCGTGGCCCGTGGCCTCGTCTACGTGATCATCGGCCTCCTCGCCTTCCAGGTCGCGGTCAGCGACAAGGGCAAGCTGACGAATCAGGAGGGCGCCCTCGAAACGATCGCCGACAAGCCGCTCGGCGGGGTATCGCTCGCAATCGTCGCGATCGGCCTCGGCGGCTACTCGATCTGGCGGCTGTTTCGAGCGGCGCTCGGTCACGGCCCGGAGGCGTCCGACAGCGGGATCGAGCGGCTCGGTGGGGTCGGCAGCGGTCTCGTCTACGGCGCGCTCTGCATCGCGGCGATCAAGATCCTGACGAGCTCCTCGGGCCAGACGCAGGGAGCGTCGTCGAAGCCAAAGGAGACGACCGCGGGCGTCTTCGACTGGCCGGCCGGACGCTGGCTCGTCGGCATCGCAGGGCTCGTGCTGATCGGCGTCGGCGTCTACCAGTTCGTCAAGGGCGCGCGGCAGAAGTTCCTCGAGGAGCTGAAGACCGAGCAGATGCGTTCAGAGGTGAAGACGTGGCTCACTCGCATCGGCACGGTCGGTTACGTCGCGCGCGGTGTGGTCTTCGGCCTGATCGGGATCTTCCTCCTCAAGGCCGCGTGGGAGTACGACGCCAAGGAGGCCGTCGGGCTCGACGGCGCCCTCGCGAAGATCGTCCGCGCCGAGTACGGCCCGTGGCTCCTCGGTCTCGTCGCCGCCGGGCTGTTTGCGTTCGGCGTCTACTCACTCAGCGAGTCCCGCTACCGGAAGATCTGACTCAGGCGTCACGCGCTAAGGTCGGCCACGTGGACGAGCGGGAGACGTGCTTTCGCGCGCTCCTCGCGTACGCGGAGCAGGACGATGACGTTCTCGCGCTGTTCGTCTTTGGCTCGCGTGGGCGAGACGACGGGATGGCCGACGCCCGCTCGCCGTAGCTGTGCTTCAAGTGGCCGAACTTGCGCTCGACAACGACGCCGCGACGGTAGAGCGCCACCACTCGTCCGACGCACACCGGTCGGGGTGAGCAGGAGAGCGAGGCGTGTACACGCACCGGTACAGGCACGCCACGCACCAGCGAGGCATCCGCGACACGTCCGCCGGGGCCTGCTTAGAAGCCGTAAAGCCCGCGTTTGCAGGCTTTCCGGTGTGATGCGAGAGAAGCCCTGGAAGGCCCATACGGGGCTAGAACACCCCTGCTAATGCCATAGCCGTCTTCAAGGGCCTCACCGGGGGCCGTGCCTGACGGTCACGAGCGAGCATCGCCGCGTGCTCGACCTCGCTCCGATCGAGCACGACGTGGGCGTACAACCCGAGGTGAACCTGCGGGGAGTGCCCGAGCTTGTCGCACGCCTCGGCGACCGGCATCCCGCCCAGGTGCCAGAGCGACGCGCGCCGGTGGCGTAGATCGTGAGGCGAGAACGCCGGCACCCCGGCCGCCTTGGAGGCGCGCCCGAGGGACGTGCGGAGCGCGTCGACGTCGAAGCCGGCGAACACCTGGCCGTCGAGGTCGCGATCCTCCCGCGGAACCGCCTCGGTGACGGCTTGTAGCAGCGCCTCTGGCACCGGAACTCACCGGCCCTGTCTCGATCTTCGCCCTGGCCCTCGAGACGCGCCAGCGCGCACGCTCGTCGCAATCCCTCCACCGCAACGCCTCGAGCTCCCCAACACGCATCCCCGTAGCGTCGAGCACGAGCACGAGCACGAGCACCGGCAGCCGGTAGGCGTTCGGAAGGGCCGCGAGCGCCGCCTCGATGTGCGCCGCCGTTGGCGGGTTGACCTCTTCGGTGTCGTCGGCCGGGAGCTTCACGGTCGAGTCACGCACCGGGTTGGGCGTGATCTTCGCGAAGTCGAGCCGTCCGCTCGAACGGCCCACGCTCCTCGGCGGTAAAAGGAAAGCGGACGAGAAGGGCCGACGTAGCGGCCCATCCCGTCCGTCTCTCGTCAGGCAGGTGTCCGCACGATCTGCGGTGAGCCGCTGCCGTTGGCCAGCGGGTTACCGGGGTAGGGGTAGAACTTGCCCGGCTGGGCGCCTTCCTTGTCGTAGCCGATCCCCAGTCTTTCCGCAGCCGCCTTGACGCCGGCGACCGTCCGGATGTTGAACGGAGCGAAGCTGATGTTGTTCGGCACCTCGATCTTCACTCCGAGGATCCCGAGCGCTGCTCGCGCCAGAACACGATGCTCGGACTCTGTTGCCATCGCTTCGGCCATGAGACGCGCGCCAAACGCCGAGCGCCTCTGGGCATAGGCGGTGACGCCGATCAGATACATGCTCAGCTCGATCGTCTCAACCTTGTCGAGCGATTGAAAGAGCCCTGGGCCGCCGTTACCGAAGGCGGCTTCGGGAATCCAGTACTGCTTTACGAGCCGCTTGGCACCGAGCCGCTGCTCGAGTGCGCGGAGGTGGTCGAACTCGGTCGTATTCGCCGCTTTCAGAATGGGTGCGAACTGCGCCGACGGCGTCCCTGGCGAGCGTCGGATCGCCTCGGTCAGGAACGTGACCCCAAAAGCCTCCTGGGTCGCGATGAAGTCGACGACGCCCTTGAGCGCCCTCGGTGAGGGTGCTGCCTCGGCACGACCAACTAGGGTCGCTGCACCGCCAGCCGCGGCCAGCCCAACTGCTGCCTTGCCGAGGACGCCGCGTCGAGTACGCGCGACCTCTTCCACCACGGGTGTACGCTCGATCATCAGATCCTCCTCTGGGATTGGGTCTTTACGAGCTCCCTCGATGGGGAGCCGAACGGAACCGGCGACGGGGGCCACGCATTCACCCGTGCCGCAACCCGACTAGAGCCATACCGCTCCTTCTTCGGACTTTGCTCGCCAGCCGGGTAACGCGCCAGTCACATATCCCCGCTAAGGACTCGACAAACGCCGCGCCCCGATCTTCAAAGAACCCTTACGTCTCTTGCCCGATTGGCGAAACGAGGCCGGTTCGGCAACGACGGGGTGATCCTCGAAGTACGCGATCAAGGCCAGTGGAAGTCGGAGATATCCGAGGACGACGAGCGTGGTCGCGGCCTGATGCTCATCACCTCGCTGGTAGAACTAGAGATCGAAAAAGACGGTGCGTGTACTACAGTTCGAATGCAGCGACGCTCCCGCCCGGACTTGGAACACCGGCAGGCATCGTGACGGACACCTTCACGTGGCGCGTCGAGTGGTTACGCCTTCCGACAGCTGACCACGCCCAGAGGTTTTGCGACCCTGAATGCCCCGTCCCGAGCGATTGCGTTCTGGACGGTTGTGCGCGCTCGGCTGGGGTCCTGTCCGTTGTAGCTCTCGCTTGAGCGCAGGTAGGCGAGGACGGGTTCAACGTCGGTGACGGCGAGGGCGTCCTGAAACCGCTCGACGTGGATGTCCGTGAAGAATGGCTCCAGCTGGCGCGGGCCGGTTTCAAGTCCGAAGGACTCGGAGTAGCGCTCGGCGTTCATGTGAGGGGCGAGAGCGACTAGTTCCGCCAGATAGCCGTGGCCGATAGTGGAGGCGTGGAGGGTCCCTCCCGAGACGAGCACGCGACTTATCTCCGCGAACGCACGCGGTCGGTCAGGAACGTGGTACAGCATGTGGTTGGCGAGCACGGCGTCGAAGGAGTCGGCTGGAAACGGCAGGTCTTGCGCATCCGCGACGACGTAGACGGCGCGTGCTCCCAGTTCCCGGCGCGCCGCCGCAACCATCCCTGGCGTCAAATCGGCCAAAGGGATGAACCAACTGGGATCGATCCGGTCTTTGATTGCTCGCCAGAAGGTTGCTGGGCCGCAGCCGAGGTCGAGGATACGTGCGCCCGGCGCAGGTGCCTCCTGCTCGAACAGCCACTCCGCCCAGTGCGGATTGATCGAGAAAGCAGCGTGGAGCGCGATACGAGCCTGCAAGTTGTCGTCTGTCGCGTACTGCTCTTGCAGGCTCTGAGTCATCGGAGGAAGCTAATCACTCCCCTGCGTGTCGCCCAATCTGACGCTACGCGTCTGCTCGGTTCGGTCGGACTGCGCCCGGAGCGAGAGTTCCCGCTTCCTAGAGCGTCAGCCCAGCCGCGCCGACGCGCAGCAAGATTTTTACGGCACGCGGCGACGGCTCCGGCGTGAGGAACGTGGACACGATCCCCTCGGTGTAGTCGAAATCGCCCTCGAACTGGTCGGCGGTCGCGTCGATCAGCTTGTCCCCTACGCCTTCTAGCCACCAGTGCTCGCCGCCCTCACAAGGCGCGCGCTTCGCCGTAAGCCCTGCTTCGCTTCCGCCCAGGAGGTAGTACAGCGCCTCAGAGGCCACGTAGCAGTAGCCTCCTATCGGATGGGGATGGTTCTGCCATTCGGGCGGGAGTAGCTCGGGGGTCAGGACGCTTCGCACGATCCCAACCGCGTTCTCCTCGTGCTCGGTCGCCCGCCGTAAGACCGGCTTGGAGCGGTTTTCGGTCGCCCCGGCCACGTTCCAGACGATAGCGCCGCCCCGAAAGGGTTCGCCAATCGCTCCTAGTGGGCGAGGTCCGCCTCGTCGGTCGCGGGGATCAGGTGCGAACTCGACTTCGAGCGCGGCCCTCCCCTGCGATGCCTTGTCCCGCGCCGAATCCGCCGGTTCAGCGCTGCTGGGGACAAGCCGAAGCGGTTGGCAAATCACGGATGAAGGCAGCCACTCACGTCGAGACGCGTACACGCACCGGTACACGCACGGCACGCACCACCGGGACATCCACGGCACGTCCGAGAAATGGCCACGGACGTCTGAAATGCCTGCTCAGAAAACGAAACCCCGCGTTTGCGGGGATTCCGACTTGATACGAGAGAACGGCCGTAAGGCCCATACGGGATTCGAACCCGTGCCGCCGCCGTGAGAGGGCGGTGTCCTAGGCCACTAGACGAATGGGCCGTGGCGACGACGGAGTGTAGCGAAGCCCCTCGGGCGCTCCGGACGGGTGAGCGCCGCTCTGCGGGCCCTGATTCAGGCGCTCGGCGAGGGCGTCGGCGCGAGCGGCGGGTCGGGCTCGCGCGCGTCGATTCGCTCCTCGAACCGGCGGCGGATCTCCTCGCCCGTCGCAAGGAGGTCGTAGCGTGCGCGGCGGGGTGGCAGCTTGACGACGCGAACCGACTGGTCGCGATCGCCGTGGCAGCGCGCGTAGGCGGCCGCTTCGTCGAGTGGCCTCAGGCGGTCGTGCTTCCGCCGGAACGGCACAGTGTCCTCCTACCAGCCTCGATGGCGCGTGGGAACCCGGCCCGGCGGCCAGGTCCCGCACTTTGCGCACGAATCCTGACGCAGCTCAGCTCCATGGCTTGCAGGACCACGGGCTCCAGTCGCGACCGGAGAGGACGAAGTACCGGTAGGCGGCCTTCGCCTGGACGAGCGCACTCGCGCCGTGGCCGAACGTGGCCCGCTCGTGCGAGCCCATCTGGAAGATGCCGAGGTACTGGCCGTTCTGCGCCGTCGTGCTGTAGCCCGACTCGCAGCGGGCGACCTGTAACGCCTGATCGCAGTAGGAGCCGAAGACGTGGCAGATCGCCTTCGCGGGCGCACGCTCGACCGAGGCGAGGAAACGACGCTGCTCCGAAGCGCGCTGGCGTCGAACGAGCTCCATACGCAGACGTGCCGCCTTGGCCTTCGTCGTCGCGAGGCCGCGGCGGGCGCTGCCGAGCCGCAGCGCTGCCTCGGTCGCGAACCGTGGGTCGCGTAGGAGCCAGCGGTGATTCTCGAAGAAGCGGATCACGGTCGTGTGCTTGCGCATCTTCTGCACGTGGTGGGCGAGCTGGGCACCCGGATTGGCCGTCGTGCCGGCGTGCGCGACGATGGGCGTCGCACAGAGAACGAGGGCGCACAGGCCCAGGGCAAGGGCTTTCAGGACATGACCTCCGCGTTGCTGGCAAGAAGTCGGCGCGCGCCGCAGTGGGCTCCCCTCAGAGCCCTGCGCAAGCCGTTTGGTGAATGCGTTCGAGGCTACCCGGGGCGCACAAACCCGCGGGGGATCGCTTACGAAAGCTTCACATCGCCTGTTACAAGCGTTTACTGGCGGGAGAACGAGAAACGCCCCGCAGACGGGGCGTTTCGAGGCTGCGGGACAGGGACTCGAACCCCAACTTCCGGAGCCAGAATCCGGCGTCCTACCATTAGACTATCCCGCAGAGCTCGCGGCAAAGTGTAGCGCGGGTGCGGTGGGTGCCAGCGCTGAGAGAGCCGGGCCGTGGACGACAAGATCAGCCTCACCGAGAAGCTCGCCGCGTTCTCCGACCACTTCAGTCCGAAGACGATCGGCCACCTGAACGACTACAAGCTCCTGCTCGTGAAGGTGAAGGGCGAGTTCGTCTGGCACCGGCACGAGAAGACGGACGACTTCTTCTTCGTGCTCGACGGGAAGCTCACGATCCAGCTCAGAGACCGCAACGTGGAGCTCTCGGCAGGCGAGCTCTACGTCGTGCCACGCGGCGTCGAGCACTGCCCGAGAGCCGACGAGGAGGCACACGTGCTGCTCATCGAGCCGGTCGGCACCGCGAACACCGGCGACGCCGGTGGCCCGATGACGGCACCGGACGAGTCGCTCTGATCAGATCTCGAGGCGGTACTCCGGGACGAGGCGTTTCTCGTCGTCGGTGTCGATGTGCGCGATCACCTCGACGTGCGGCTCGAGGCCCGAGCCGCGCAGCTTCGCCTTCAGGAGTCCGTCCACCTGGAAGAGCCCCGAGGAATTGTTCATCACGATCTCGATCCGCACGGGCTTCACCTCGCCGTCGACGATCAGCACCTCCTCGACCGCGGCGGCCGAGAGCGAGTGCATCGAGACCTGGCCCTTCTCGAACGGGATCCGCGAACGTCCCTTGGCCATGTCGAGCGCGTCGCCGACGCGCAGGATGCCCGCCTCGAGCGAGAGCGGCTCGCCGTCGGCGCGGTGACTCGTGATCGCCTGGAGGACCTCGCTCACGATCACCGTGCGGTCGGGCTCGTCGTAGATGCCGTCGAGGAGCTCGCGCAGCTTCGGCTCGGCGAGAAAGAGGCTCCAGTCCTCGTGTCCGCGCCGGTGGACGCTCATGCCGACACAGTGGGTCAGCGCGGCGAGCACGACGACGACCTCGGAGTCCTCGTTCGTCATCCCGTAGTCCCGAACGACGGACGGCTCGATCCCGTGCTTCGTCAGGCGGCGGAGGAGCTTGAGCGCGATGTTGGCGACGATCTGGATGTGCACCCAGGAGTGGTCGTTGATCTCGAGACGCACGACGGCATTCACGTTCGAGACGTGCCACCAGCCCTTGAGCTGAGGGTCGGCGTTCGCCCGCTCGATCACCCGGCGGAGCTTGCGGTTTCCCCGATCCGGGACGCGGATCCGCATGTGCTCGACCGCCTCGGCCGGGGTGAGACGAGCCTCGCGGACGGCATCTGCCGAGGCGGGCTCCTCGATCCTCGCCTCTGTCTCGGGGTCGAGCTTCACGCCTCGACGGGCACCGCGGCCCCGTCATGGGCCTCGCGGAGCCGGAAGAACATGATCGCGATCGCAATCGCACCAAACGGTGCGACGACCGCCTGGGCGATCGTGCTCCCGATGAAGATCTCGAGGAACTCGGGGAGAGCCGAGAACGCCGCCTGGAGGAGCGCGCTCGCGACACCCGAGAGGAGCCCGGTGATGATCACCACGAAGAAGACCGTCCAGCCGTGGCCGCGCACGAGCTCGCGCGACCGACCGAACGCCTCGAACACCGGTCGCTTCTCGATCACCACAACGGGTGCGATTACCGCCCACAGCGTGAGCAGGATCAAGCCGGGGACGATCAACAGCAGGAGCCCGAGAGCGATTCCCAGTCCGGCGAGGAGCCCCGCCCCGAGGAGCGGCAGGATCGAGGGGGCGACGCGGGCGAAGATCTCGCCCATGGACGAGTCGAACGTGCCGTCGCGGGCGTCCTGCACCGCGTAGACGAAGGCACCCTGGAGCCAGGTGGCGCCGATCACGGCCGTCGCGAGACCGAGGATCGCGAGGGCGATCGCGGCGCCGTTGTTGTCCGACGAGATCGCAGCCACCACGAGCGCGTAGAGAAGGTTGATCGCTGCAAAGACGACGAGGGCGATGAGGAAGAATCGGAGAAAGAACCGCGTGAAGAGCGTCCACGCCTCGTCGAGAACGCTGCCGATGGTCACCGGGCGGATCCTACGTCATGCGATCCGGGCGAGCTCACGGCGGATGTGCGTCAGCGCCTTGCCAAGCCTGGCGCGATTCGCCGGATCGTTGAGCCACCCGCTTGCGCCCGACGGGTGGGGAAGCGGAATCGCGATCGCATCGGCGAGCGCGAAGCTCTTGCCGACCGCACTCGTCAGGCGATCGACACCGAGAAGGACTCGGGCCGGGACGAGGCCGAGCGTGACGACGAGATCGGGGTCGAGGAGTCGGAGCTCGGCCTCCCTCCACGGTGCGCAGAGGCGCTCTTCGACTGCGGTTGCGCGACGGTCGCCGCGTCCGCTCGGGCTCGGCCCGGGGAAGCAGCGCGTCACGGACGCGCAGTAGAACTGCTCGAAGAACGTCTCCTCGTCCATCTGCAGCCAGCGACGGAGCGTCCGGCCCGTGCGACCCTGCCACGGCCGGCCCCGCTCGGCCTCGATGCGACCCGGGGCAAGTCCGAAGAGGTATGCGCGCTGTCCTTGCCTGCCGCCGACGACCGGTCGCGGATCGATTGGATATCCGGCCTCGAGACACAGCCGGCACAGGCGATTGCGGAGCTGCAGCCCGCGGATCGTCGTCATGCGGTTCACCGGTCGGCGCGGACGACGACGAACCACGTCCCCGCATGCAGGCACTCGCCGCCGCCGAGCTCCGCGAGAAGCCCTGCGGGTCTGAAGTACCGCTTGAACACCTCCCAGCTCGAGCCGTCTTCGAGGACTCGCGGTTGCCAGAGCTCGTCGACGTCGGACGCGGCGCGCGATGCATCAACGAGCACGAGCTCGGGCGCGACTCGGCGTGCCTCGCGCAGAAAAACCGATCGTTGCGCACGATCGAGATGGCCGTAGAAGTGACCACTCAGCACGCGCTTGAAGGCATCGTCCGGGAACGGCAGTGCGAGGCCGTCGCCTTCGATCAGCCGAGCACTCGGGAGGCGCTCCCGCGCCAGGGCGAGCATCCGGCTGCTCGCATCGAGCCCGGTCACGACTCCGGGGAGGTGCTCGGTCAGGAAGCCGGTGCCACATGCGACGTCGAGCGTCGTCGCGGGCGCGAGCGACGCCAGCGTGCGGATCACGGTGTCGAGCTCCGCGGCGAAGCCCTCCCGCTCGCGGTCCGTGAAGAGTCCACGGCCCAAGTACCAGTCGTCGTACTCCGGCGCGCGGCGATCGTAGTACGCGGGAGCGGTTGGCTCGCGCATCGCCCGTAGGGTAGGCGGGTGCCGGTGCTGGAGTCGGTTCCGAACGTCTCGGAGGGTCGCGAGCTGGCGGTCGTCGAGAGGATCGGCGCCGCGTTCGCGACTGCGGGTGTGTCGCGCCTGGACACGCACGTGGATCGGGATCACCACCGATCGGTGTTCACGCTCATAGGACCTGTGAGCGCGCTCGTCGACGCTCTCGTGGCGGGTATCGGCCAGGCGGCAAGAGAGATCGACCTCGAGCGGCACGCCGGTGTTCATCCACGCGTGGGAGCCGCCGACGCCGTTCCCATCGTTCCCCTGCGGACGGACGATCTACCGACGGCCCATTCCGCCGCGCTCGCGGTTGCGCGCCGCGTCGGTGACGAGCTCGAGCTGCCCGTGTTCCTCTACGGCGCGCTCGCCGGTGGGGTGCGGCCGGCGTTCTACCGACGCGGCGGAGTCGTCGAGCTCGCGCGCCGGGTGTCGACCGGCGAGCTCGTCCCGGCGCACGGCCCAGCGACGGTGGGACCCCATGCAGGCGCGGTCCTCGTCGGCGTACGTCAGCCGCTCGTCGCCTACAACCTCGTCGTGGGTGGCGGAGTCGCGGCCGCGCGCGAGATCGCAGCCGCCGTCCGTGAGTCGTCGGGTGGTCTGCCCGGCGTCCAGGCGCTCGGGCTCGGCCTTCCCGACGGACGCGCGCAGGTCTCGACGAACGTCGTCGACCTCGACGCGACGCCCCCGCACGTGCTCACCGAGCGGATCGCGAGCGAGGCGGCGAGACGATGTGTCGAGGTGGGAGCGGGGGAGCTCGTCGGGCTCCTCTTCGCGAGCGTGGTCGAACGAGCGGCACGCGCGGCCGGCGACGCGCATCCGCTCGCGGACGACGGACTCCCGACCGAGGGAGCACTCGAGTTGACCGCTGCGGCGCTTCGCCTCGAGCAGCTCGAGCCCAACCGGGTGCTGGAATGGCATCTCGCGCGGCTCGGGCAACCGTGACGAAGTCGGCACGAAGGTGGCACACAGTCGGCGCTGGTCTCGCGATAGCGTGACTTCAGGGCGTCTCGCTCCCCCATGCCGGGGGGTGCGGCCTGGACGCTCGATCTGCGGCTGCCCACTGTTCGGCGCGTCTGTCGGGGAGGTACGCGAGAGGAACCGGTCGGGTGCGGGGGAGCGACCACGGAGGGGCAGAGCTGTGGAGACCGAGAACGGACTCGCCCAAGCGCGAACCCGACCGGCGCTGGCGTCGCCGACCAGCCCACTAGACTCGCGCCGTGCCGGCCGCGGTCGAGCTGACGGGCGACGACCTCACGATCTCCGATGTCTGGGACGTCGCCGTCGACGGACGACCCGTCGTCCTCGGACCGCGAGGGCGCGAACGGACGCTCGCTGCGCGTGCCCTCCTCGAGCGGAGCGTCGGGGAGCACACCTACGGCGTCAATACGGGGTTCGGGCGTTTCGTCTCCGAGTCCATCCCGCCGGAGGAAGCAGCGGAGCTCCAGCTCCGACTGCTCCGCAGCCACGCGTGCGGCGTCGGTGAGCCCTATCCCGACGAGGTCGTGCGAGCGGCGATGCTGCTACGGGCAAACGCGCTCGCGAAGGGGTACTCCGGGATCCGCCTCACGACCCTCGAGCTGCTGCTGGCCGTGCTCGGGGCCGGCATCGTGCCAGCTGTTCCGGCCCGCGGCTCGGTCGGTGCCAGCGGCGATCTCGCTCCGCTCGCGCATCTCGCGCTCCCGCTCGTCGGCGAGGGGCGCGCCGCGATCGACGGCCGCGATCTCCCGGGCGTGGAGGCGCTCGCAGCAGCGGGTCTCCAGCCCGTCGTGCTCGAGGCGAAGGAGGGCCTCTCGCTCATAAACGGGACGCAGTTCATGACCGCCATGGCCTCACTGGCGCTCGTCCGCGCGCAACGGCTCGCCCGTGCCGCCGACATCGCGGGTGCGATGTCGGTCGAGGCGCTCTGGGCGACCCCGGCGAGCTTCCACCCCGCGATCCACGCTGCACGTCCGCACGCCGGCCAAACGGCGAGCGCTAAGGGCCTGCGGATGCTGCTCGCCGACTCCGAGATCGTGGAGTCCCACCGCTGGTGCGACAAGGTGCAGGACGCCTACTCGCTCCGCTGCGCGCCCCAGGTGCACGGAGCGAGCCGCGATCTGATCGATTTCGTCGAGCGATCCGTCACCGTGGAGCTCAATGCCGCGACCGACAACCCCCTCGTCCTGGTCGACGAGGATCTGATCGTCTCCAACGGCAACTTCCACGGTCAGCCGATCGCGATCGGTCTCGATTGTCTTACGATCGCGTGCGCGGAGCTCGCATCGATCAGCGAGCGGCGCACGGAGCGGATGGTCAACCCGGGTCTCTCCGACGGCCTGCCGCCGTTCCTCGTTGCTCGCGAGGAGGGCCTCAACTCCGGATTCATGATCCCGCAGTACGTCGCCGCCGCCCTTGTCTCCGAGAACAAGTCGCTCTCGCATCCGGCCTCGGTCGACTCGATCCCGACGAGCGCCGGTCAGGAGGATCATGTCTCGATGGGGAACGCGGCCGGGCTCAAGGCCATGCAGGTCGTCGCGAACACGGAGCACGTGCTCGCGATCGAGCTCCTCGCCGGTGCGCAGGCGATCGAGTTTCTGACCCCGCTCCAGCCCGGAGTCGGTGTGCGAGCCGCGCGGGACTTCGTGCGAACCGTGTCGGATCGCGTCGCTGAGGATCGGTCGCTGAGCGACGACATCGAGCGGGTCGCCGCGACCGTGCGCGACGGCAGCCTGCTCAGCGCCGTCACCGGCGCGCTCGGTGAGACGCTGCCGTGAGCGACCTTCCCGCGCCGCGTCTCCCCTACCGAGCATCGGCGATCTTGCATGCGGTGCTGGGAGCGTTCATCCTCATCGTCGCCTGGCTCACGCAGGGGAACATCCCGAAGGCGCTCGCGGTTGCGATCGGGTACTTCGTCGTGGCCACGGGGTGGAGCTGGTTCCAGCTGCGGCGAAGGGAGCAGCGAGAGCGGCAGGATTCCACCGGGGACGGTGGCCGCGGAACGTGAGCGAGCGTTTGATCGAACAGCTCGTCGGGGATCTCTCGTCGGTGCGCGCGCCACGCGGCGCGACGCTCAACGCACGCTCGTGGCAGACCGAGGCGCCACTCCGGATGCTGCTCAACAACCTCGATCCGGAGGTAGCGGAGCATCCGACCGAGCTCGTCGTCTACGGCGGCTCCGGGAAGGCGGCGCGATCGCACGACGCGTTGCGCGAGATCGTCCGGGCGCTCCTGCGGCTCCGGGACGACGAGACGCTGCTCGTCCAGTCCGGGAAGCCGGTGGGCATCTTCCGGACGCACGTGGCCGCGCCGCGTGTGCTCATCGCGAACTCGCTGCTCGTACCCGCCTGGGCGAGCTGGGACGAGTTTCGCCGCCTCGAGGCGGAAGGACTGACCATGTTCGGCCAGATGACCGCCGGCTCGTGGATCTACATCGGGACGCAGGGGATCCTTCAGGGCACCTATCAGACGTTCTGCGCGGCGGCGGAGACGCACTTCGGCACACCACGTCTCGAGGGAAGAACGGTTCTCACGTCGGGCCTGGGGGGCATGGGTGGAGCCCAACCGCTCGCCGCCACCATGGCCGGCGCGGCGACGCTTTGCATCGAGGTCGACCAGCGGTCGATCGACCGGCGTCTCGAGACGCGCTATCTAGACGAGCAGGCCGAGACGCTCGACGATGCGCTCGAGCGCGTGCGCGCGGCCGCCCACGCCCGTCGGCCGCTCTCGGTCGGTCTCCTCGCGAACGCGGCGGACGTGCTCCCGGAGCTCGCCGCACGCGGGGAGACGTTCGACCTGGTCACCGACCAGACGGCTGCCCACGACCCGCTCACGGGGTACGTCCCGGCCGAGGTGCCGTTCGAGGAGGCGGCCGCGCTCCGCGCCCGCGACCCAGCGGAGTACCTCAGGCTCGCCTCGGCGTCGATCGTGGCGCACGTCGGGGCGATGATCGAGTTCGTCCGACTGGGGTGCTACGTTTTCGACTATGGCAACAATCTGCGAGGTGAGGCCTATCGAGCCGGGCTGAGTGACGCGTTCACATACCCGGGCTTCGTCCCGGCCTATATCCGACCGCTGTTCTGTCGTGGGATCGGGCCGTTCCGCTGGGCCGCGCTCTCCGGCGACGAGGCGGACATTGCGACGATCGATCGGGAGCTTCGAGCTCTGTTCCCCGACGACGAGCTGCTCCAGCGCTGGCTCACGCTCGCAGCGGAGCGGGTGGCGTTCCAGGGGCTGCCGGCTCGCATCTGCTGGCTGGGCTACGGCGACCGTGCGCGCGCCGGGCTCGCGATCAACGCCCTCGTGCGCGACGGCGCCGTGTCGGCACCGGTGGTGATCGGGAGGGATCACCTTGACTCCGGCTCCGTGGCGTCGCCGTATCGGGAGACCGAGGCCATGCGGGATGGCTCCGACGCGATCGCCGACTGGCCGATCCTCAACGCGCTTCTCAACACGGCGGCAGGCGCGACCTGGGTCAGCGTCCATCACGGTGGCGGCGTCGGGATCGGGAACTCGATCCACGCCGGAATGGTCGTCGTCGCAGACGGCACGAGCGAGGCCGACGAGCGACTCGCACGCGTCCTCGCGGCCGACCCCGGCACCGGTGTGATGCGCCACGCCGACGCGGGGTACGACGAGGCGATCGACGCGGCACGGATCGGTGGTCTCGACCTCCCCGGCATCACCACCTGATGCCCGTCACGCTCGCCGGTCGGGGATGACGCAGCTCCTGATCCGCGACCTCGCGCAGGTCGTCACGCCGATCACCGGGCAGGCGCCGCTCCGCGGAAGGGACCTCGGCCGCGTCGAGGTCGTCGAGAATGCGTATGTCCTCCTTGACGGCGATCGCATCGTGTCCGTGGGGCCGATGACCGCCCTCGGTGCGTTGACCGGTTCGCGGGAAGAACTCGACGGCCGTGGCCTCAGTGCGATCCCCGGTCTCGTCGACTGCCACACGCACCCGGCGTTTGCCGGCGACCGCGTCCACGAGTTCGCGTTGCGCGCCGGAGGCGCCACGTACGACGAGCTTCTCGCGGCCGGCGGAGGCATCCTCTCGACGACGCGAGCCACGCGTGCCGCGGGACAAATGGCGCTCGATGCGTTCGTCGCACGGCATCGCGACGCCATGATCGCGCACGGCACGACGACGTTCGAGGGGAAGAGCGGTTACGGCCTCGATCGCGAGACCGAGGTGGCCCAACTCACCGCGATTCGCGACGCCGGTGGGATCCCGACGTGGCTCGGCGCCCATGCGGTGCCGCCCGAGCAGCCGGGCGCGGACGCCTACGTCGACTGGGCGATCCGCGAAGTCCTCCCCGAGGCGGCGGCGATCGCGGTCGCGGCGGACGTCTTCGTCGAGCGCGGAACCTTTGACACCGCGCAGGCGCGGCGGTACCTCGAGGCATGTCGCCAGCGTGGCCTCGCGCTGCGGCTGCACGGCGACCAGCTCTCGGAGATGGGTGCCGTGCCACTCGCGGTCGAGTTGCGCGCTCGATCGATCGACCACCTCGAGTCGACCGGAGCCGACGGCGTCGCGATGCTCGCGGCGAGCGGCGTCGTCGCGGTGCTGCTGCCGATCGCCGCCCTCTACCTCGGCCGACCGATGCCGCCGGCGCGAGCGCTGGTCGACGCGGGCGCGGCGATCGCCCTCGCGACCGACTTCAATCCCGGGAGCGCGTACTGCGAGAGCCTCCCGGTTGTCTGCACGCTCGCATGCACCCAACTCGGCCTCACGCCTGAGGAGGCCCTCGCCGCCTGCACGGTCAATGCAGCCCACGTGCTCGGCCTCGATGATCGAGGACGACTTGCGCCGGGTCTCCGCGCCGACGTCGTGCTGCTCGATGCCACCGACTGGCGCCACCTCGCCTATCACCTCGCCGGCGATGTCGTCCACACCGTGATCCAGGGAGGGCAGGTCGTCCGCGGCCCGGCATAATCGAGGCGTGGCAAACCAGAAGCAGCGGCGCAGGCGCGCCAAGGAGAAACGGCACCAGTACGACGTCGTCGAGATCGACGGTGAAGGAAACGAGACAGTCCTCACCGCCAGCGAGCTCCGCGCGGAGCCGACCGCCCGCCCGGCGAAGCAGTCTGGCACGCGCGTCGCGACGACCAAGCCGCCGCGCGGCACACCACAGCCACCCACCTGGACGCGGGTTCTCAAGCGGGCGGGGATCTTCGCCCCGATCTTCCTTGCCACGGTGCTGCTGCTCGGCGGCGACCGCATGACCTTCGCGGGCGCGGTGGTGCAGACCGCGTTCCTCCTTGCGATCTTCGTCCCGTTCAGTTACTTCATGGACCGCATGGTCTGGCGCTCGCACGAGAAGCGCCTCGCGAAAGGATCGACCCGATGACGAAGGTGTTGTGGAGAGGACGTCTCGCCCAGACCGCCGCGCGCTACGGCGAGCATGCTCCGATGGCGACCGTCTGCTGCAACGCCTGCCGCACGTGCACGACCACGAACATCCTGACACTCACGGCGGGTGCAGGTCTCGGAGCGCTCTACGCTTCAGGGCGCGTCGCGCGGCGGCTCGTCCGGCGCTGATCGCTACGAGCCGCCCGGGCCCCCGGGGTAGTGCCCCGGCCCGGGCCACGGCGCCAGGATGAGCAGGAGACGCCCACCAGTCGCGCTCGCGATGGCGTGACGCTCCCGCGGATCGAAGGTGACGAGCGTGCCGGGACGCCCGCTGACGCGGTCGTCACCGGAGACGATCTCCACCTCACCCTCGACGACGACCACCCAGGCACGTTCCCGCACCTGGTGATCCCGCAGCTCCTGGCCGGGCTCGAGCCTGATCGCGATCGCCCGGGTGCCGTCGTCGGTCATCAGCACCGTCGGGTCGACCGTCCCGCCGGGTGCGTCGATCTCCATCAGGTTCCACGTCTTCACGCGTGTCACGCTATCGCGTCGACCCGCCTGGCGCGGCCCGATCCCGGCCGTACACTCGCGGCGTGGCGCCCGTCGTCGACCAGCTCACGCTCGGCCCGCTCGGGACGAACTGCTTCGTCGTTCGCGCCGAGCGGGCGGCCACGGAAGCGCTCGTCGTCGATCCGAGCGGCACGGCGACGGAGATCCGTCTCGCGCTCGCGTCGCGCGGCACGCGCTGCGTGGCGATCCTCGTCACCCACTCGCATTTCGACCACGTACTCGGGCTCGCAGAGCTTGCCGAGGGGACGGGCGCACCCGTTCACGGACCACGCGCCGAGCTCGCCGTCCTCGAGAACCCCGCCGGCTTCGCTCCTGCCGGCATCACCCTCCGTCCCTGGACGCCCGACGTTCTCCTCGACGGCGGCGAGAGCCTCGAGCTCGCCGGTGTCTCCCTCGACGTCGTCGCCGTCCCGGGGCACTCGCCGGGTCATCTCGCGTACGCCGCGGACGGCGTGTTGCTCTCAGGGGATGTGCTCTTCGCGGGCTCGGTCGGCCGTTTCGATCTTCCGGGGGGTGACTGGCCGACATTGCAGGAGTCGTTGCGCCTGCTCGTCGAGCGCTTTCCACCCGAGACGATCGTGTACCCGGGCCACGGCCCGCCGACGACGCTGGCCGAGGAGCTCGCGGGCAACCCGTACCTCGTCGACCTCCGGCTCGAGCGGAGCGAGTCCGCCGGATGAGCAGCAGACCCCGCCGCATCGAGCGGCCGCGTGGCACCCACGATGTCGTGCCGTCCGAGATGCCGCGCTGGAACGCCGTGATCGGGGAGATCGAGCGGCTCTGCGCGCTCTACGGCTACCGGCGGATCGTGACGCCCGTCTTCGAGGACACGGCGCTCTTCCTCCGCACCTCGGGCGAGGGCTCCGATGTCGTGCAGAAGGAGACGTACACCTTCGCCGACCGCTCCGATCGCTCGCTCACGTTACGACCGGAGGGCACCGCGCCGATCTGCCGCGCCTACCTCGAGCACGGGATGCAGCGCGACCCGCAGCCCGTGAAGCTCTTCACCGTCGCGCCGATGTACCGCTACGGCGCGCCGGGCCGGGGACGGTACCGGGAGCACTGGCAAGCCTCGGTCGAGGCCCTCGGGAGCGATGATCCGTCGCTCGACGCGGAGTTGATCCAGCTCTACGAGACGCTCCTCGCCCGCCTCGGGGTGACGCGCTACCAGCTCCGGCTGAACTCGATCGGCTGCCGTGCCTGCCGGCCGGCGTATCTCGAGACCCTCCGCGCGTGGCTCGCCGCAAACGAGCAGCGCCTCGACGACGAGACCCGGTCGAAGGTCGCAACGAGCCCGCTGCGCGTGTTCGACAACTACGACGCCAAGTCCAGGGCCGTGCAGGAGGCGCTCGACGAGGCACCGACGATCGGCGAGTCGCTCTGTGCCGCGTGCCGCGAGCACTTCGGGCGCGTGCGCGCGGATCTCGACGCGACCGGGGTCGGCTACGAGCTCGTTCCGACCCTCGTGCGTGGGCTCGACTACTACACCCGGACGACGTTCGAGTTCCTCGGCCCGCTCGAGAACCAGAACTCGACCATCACCGGAGGCGGTCGGTACGACTACCTGATCGAGGAGATCGGCGGACCGCCGACACCAGGCATCGGCTTCGGCGCGGGGATCGAGCGGCTCCTGATCGCCATGGAAGAGGAAGGGCTGACACCGCCGGTCATGCCCGGGATCGACGTCTTCATCGCGCTCGAGGAC
>JACDBY010000306.1 GCA_013694685.1 Actinomycetota bacterium | reverse complement strand
GGCTACGAATGGGATCCCGAGTGGTTGCTGACCGACCGGCAGCGTGAGCTCCGCGACACCCTGATCGAGCTGTGCGAGACGGAGATGCGCGTGAACGCAAAGCGCTCCGACGACGAGCTCCTCTTCCCACGGCGCAACCTCGAGCTTCTCGGCGAGCACGGCTTCCTGGCGCTCACCGTTCCCGAGGAGTACGGCGGCCTCGGCGAGAACCACGTCGCCTTCGCGATGACGTGCGAGACGATCGCGCGTTACGGCTGTGCCTCGACGGCGATGTGCTACGTGATGCACATGGGCGCGGTCGCGGCGATCATGCTGCGGCCGACCGACGAGCTCGTCGACAAGTACATCCGCCCGCTCAACACGGGTCTGATCGGGACGCTCTCGTACTCGGATCCCGAGACGGGCTCGCACTTCTGGTACCCCGTCTCGTCGAACGCGCGCCGCGAGAACGGCGGCTACAGGATCTCGAAGAAGGCCTCCTGGACGACCTCCGGCGGCTTCGCCGACTTCTACGTCCTCCAGACGACCAGCCCGGACTTCAAGGGCTACGACGACCTCTCGGTCTTCGTCGTCGACAAGGAGTTCTGCGAGGCGCAACCCTCGCTCTGGGACGCGCTCGGCCTCCGAGGCAACCAGTCCGGAGCGATCTCGTTCACAGACGTCGAGATCCCCGGCGAGCAGATCGTCGGACCGGAGGGGGACGGCGCGACGTCGAACGACGAGGCGGTCGACCCGTGGTTCCTGATCGGCTCGTCGTCGGTCTGGAACGGCCTCGCGCTCGGAGCGATCGACATCGCGAAGCGCCACACGACGCGGAAGAAGCATGTGGACGTCGGGCTTCGCGTCGCGGACTACCCGACCATCCAGGACTACGTGGGCCAGGCGGTGATGGAGACGAACGCCTCCCGCCTCTTCGTCCTCTCCGTCGCCAAGGCGTTCGACGAGGCGACGGAGAACAACACGGTGGTGCTCGAGCCGGGGGTTCTCGCGCGCGGGAACTTCCTCCACTGGGCCTGGCAGATCAAGTTCATCGCCGCGCAGAACACGGCGAAGGTTGTCGACAAGATGCTCCACGCCTGCGGTGGCTCCGGCTACAAGCGCGACATGGAGCTCGAGCGCTACCTGCGCGACGCAAAGGCGGGGTGGGTGATGGGCCCCACGAACGAGGTTCTGCGCCAGTTCGTCGGGAAGGCGGTGCTCCTCGGGTTCGAGTCGCTCGACTACTGGAACCAGAGCTACAACCGCCGCGCCGTCGAGAACGAGACGAAGAAGCTCGACGCTGTCGGCAAGCGTGAGCTCGCGGAGCAGCTCCTCTCCGAGGCCCAGTCGCAGGAGGCCAAAGAGCCCGCGAAGGCCTAGGATGTCGGTCTCGGCACGTCCGCGGCTCCTCGTTCCCGGGCTCGTCCCGCGCGATCCCTCGCGCGAGCGCCATCGCGTGCGCCGCGGCGCAGCGACGGCGCTCCTCCTCGAGCCCGACGACCGTCTGACGATCCGCGATCTCGACGGCGGGCAGCGCGCTGAGGTGACGGTGCTCGGCTCCCAACGGGAGGCGTTCGGCGGCCTCGGACTGACGGCCGACGGCGACGCCACGGTGCTCCAGGCGCTCGCTTCTCGACCGAGCGGCGCGGGGGAGATCCTCGAGGCGGTCGCCTCGCGCGGCACCGACCCGGCGAGCGCGCGCGCGGCCGTTCTCTTCGGCTCCTCGGCACGACCGGGCGCCGAGCTGACGGTGCGCGCGGACGAGCCGCTGCTCGTCGTCGTGGGGGCACCGGAGAACGTTGCCGAGGTCGTCGAAGGCGGTGTGCCCGCCTCCGACCTGGAGCTCGTGCTCGCCCGGGCGCGCCCGCTCGAGGACGACGGGCCGACCTTGCCCGAGCCGCTCGCCGAGCCGCGACTCGACTTCCAGGTCGACCGCGCATCGGCGCTCGCCTACGAGGTCCGGGCGGGGGAGTACATCCAGATCGTCGACGTGCGCGGACGGCAGTGCTCCGACTTTCTCGCGTTCAACACGGTGAAGCTCGATTCGGGCAAGGAGCGTGGTCTCGACTCGACCGCGACGCGTTCGCTCATGGGCAGCGCGTATCCGCAGCCCGGTCTCTATTCGAGGTTCTTCGACCCGGATCTCGAGCCGCTCGTCGAGGTCGTCCGTGACACGGTCGGCCGGCACGACACGTTCGGCCTGGCCTGCACCGCGAAGTACTACGAGGACCTGGGGTACTTCGGACACGTCAACTGCTCGGACAACTTCAACGCGGAGCTCGAGCCGTACACGATCGAGCCCCGCAAGGGGTGGCCCGCGATCAACTTCTTCTACAACACGTCGTTCGACGCCGACAACGCCTATGTCCTCGACGAGCCGTGGTCGCGCCCGGGCGACTACGTGCTCCTGCGCGCCGCGACCGATCTCGTCTGCCTCTCGAGTGCGTGCCCCGATGACATCGATGCCGCCAACGGCTGGAACCCGACCGAGGTGCACGTCCGCGTCTACCCGGCGAAGGAGCGGTTCTCCGCAGCGATCGCGCATCGCGTGACACCGGATGCGGAGCCGAAGCTGACTCGCGAGACCCCCTTCCACACGCGTACTTCGGCGCTCACCACGCGGTTCACCGAGTACAACGGCTACTGGCTGCCGACGTCCTACTCGAACCACGGCGCCGTCGACGAGTACTGGGCCTGCCGGGAACGGGCGGCGATCATGGATCTCTCGCCGCTCCGGAAGTTCGAGGTGCTCGGGCCGGACGCGCTCGCCCTGCTCCAGGCGACGCTGACCCGCGACGTGAGCCGGCTCGCCGACGGCCAGGTCGTCTACACGGCAATGTGCAACGAGACCGGCGGCATGCTCGACGACGGCACCGTCTTCAGGCTCGGCGCGGACAACTTCCGCTGGATCGGCGGCTCCGAGTACGGCGGCGTCTGGCTGCGCGAGCAGGCGGAGCGGCTCGGCTTGCGGGCGTGGGTGAAGGAGTCGACCGACGACCTCGCGAACGTCGCCGTGCAGGGGCCGCTCTCGCGGGAGATCCTCACCGGCCTCGTCTGGACGGCCCCCGCCCAGACGCCCTTCGCCGAGCTCCGCTGGTTCCGTTTCTCGGTTAGCCGCCTAGGGGGCCCGACCGGGATCCCGCTGATCGCCTCGCGCACCGGCTATTCGGGCGAGCTCGGCTACGAGCTCTTCTGCCATCCGCGCGACGCGACCGCCCTCTGGGACGCGGTGCTCGAGGCGGGCACGTCGCGGGGCCTGAGTCCGCTCGGGCTCGAGGCGCTCGACATGCTCCGCATCGAGGCGGGGCTGATCTTCGCGGGGTACGAGTTCGACGACCAGGTCGATCCGTTCGAGGCCGGGATCGGGTTCACCGTGCCGGTGGACAAGGAGGCGGACTACGTCGGCAAGGAGGCGCTCGTCGAGCGCCGCGCGCATCCGCAGCGGACGCTCGTCGGGCTCGAGCTCGAGGGGAACGAGACGGCGGGGCACGGCGACTGCGTGCACGTTGGTCGCTCGCAGGTCGGTGTCGTCACCTCCGGGACGCGCTCACCCTTGCTGGGCAAGAACGTCGCCCTCTGTCGACTCGCAGTCCAGTACGCCGGGCTCGGCACCGAGGTCGAGGTCGGCAAGCTCGACGGTCATCAGAAGCGGATCCCGGCGACCGTCGTCCGCTTCCCGTTCTACGACCCCGAGAAGACGAGACCGCGCGCGTGATCAGCTGGCATCGCCTCTGGGAAAAGTGGTGCGAACTCGGCACTGACCAAAATCGGTGTCTGACACCGATGCTCGCGGACCTCCCCTCCGAGCCGCGTCCGTGACGGTCGAGGCGCTAAGTCCGGAGCAGGTCGCGTCGTTCCACCGCGACGGCTTCCTGGTCGTCGAGGGGGGACTCGTCTCGGAGCCCGCGCTCGAGCGCCTGCGCGAGCGCTACGAGCTGCTCTTCGACCGGGAGTACGAGACCGGGATCGCGCCGGACGAGGTGAACTGGGTGCGCGGTCGCGATCCGGAAGACCGTACGCGGCAGCTCTGCAACGGCTGGCGCTCCGACAACGTCGTCGCGGCCCAGGTGCTGCACGAGCGCACGGGCCGGCTCGGGGCGCAGCTCTCGGACTGGTCGGGCGTCCGGATGCTCCAGGACAACGTCCTCTGGAAGCCACCGGGGACGAAGGCGATCGGCTTCCACCAGGACGCGTCGTACGCGGGCTATCTCGTCCCTCCCGTGATGCTCACATGCTGGCTCTCGCTCCACGAGACGACCGCCGACGCCGGTCCGATCGAGTACGTGCGCGGCTCGCATACGTGGCCCGTGACGCCTCCCGAGCGGTCGCAGTTCCATGCGCCGGAGGATTGGCTCGCACCCGCCCGGGCGTCTGCCCCGAACGGTGAGGAGCTCGACACCGTCCCGGTCGTCGTCAAGGCCGGGGGCGGCTCCTTCCACCACGGCCTCTGCTGGCACGGCTCTGCGCCGAACACGAACGCGTCGGTCGCGCGCATGGCGCTCGTCTCGCACCTGGTCCCCGCCGATGCGCGCTTCCACCACGAGCGGGCCGACCTGATCTATTCGCGCTACCGGAAACGGGGCGACCTCTCGCTCGACGAGTCGTTCTTCCCGGTGGTGTGGCACGAGACGGGCTATCGCACGCCCTGGCTCGCCGAGTTGCCGGCGATCGATTGAGGTGGGGTCTGTCCCCGAAGGGGACTGACCCCCGCGCGACAGGCGTCGCCTTGCGTCAAACGGATACGTGTCGCGCGGGGGACAGGCCCCTATGGGGCCAGTCCCCTCAGGCGGTCTCGCGAAAGCGCGCGGCGAGGATCTCGAGCAGGGCGATTGCGGCGCCGGGCGATTCCTCCAGCGCGGCTCGCAGTTCTTCGCGTGGCACGACGATGCAGCGGACGTCCGTCTCGGCGGTGATCGTCGCCATCCGCCCGCCGCCCCGGTCGAGCACCTCGATCTCGCCGAGCAGCGCGCCCGGCCCACGCGTGAGCCGCAAGCCGGGGCGCTCGATCGAGACGGTGCCCTCGACGACGGTCATGAGCTCGTCGGACGCCTCCCCTCGCCGCATCAACGCCTCGCCCGCTGCGTACGTCCGCTCGACGCCACGGCCGACGAGCAGCTGGAGCAGCTCGGGCGGCAGGAGGCTGAAGAGCTCCGGGTTCGTGACGATGCTCTCGTAGCGGCCGCCGTGGAAGAGGAGCGGCCGCCCCTCCCCGTAGCGCGCGTACTCGACGTGGCCGAGGAAGAGCGAGTGATCGCCGCCCCAGTAGGAGCGGACGACGCGTGCGACGAGGTGAGCGAGCGCGCCCTCGACGAGCGGCGTCTCCCGCACGATCGCGAACTGCGGCACGAGCACATCGCCTTCGCGCTGGACTCGCCGGGCGAAATGGTCGGAGAGGCCCGCCTGCCCGTCTGCCAGCACGCTGACGCCGAAGTGGGTCCCCTCGTGGAGCATCGCGCAGAGGCGAGCCCTGCGATCGAGCGAGATGAGGACGAGCGGGGGTGAGAGCGAGACGGACATGAACGCGTTGGCGGTCATCCCGTGCACCTGCTCGCGACTCAAGGTCGTGAGGACCGTGACGCCGGTCGCGAACATCCCGAGCGTCCGTCGAAAGGCAATCGCCGGGTCGCCCTCGAGCTCGCCGACGTCGAGCGTCTCGGCGTCCGGGAGGTCGTCGAACTGGGTGCCGCCCGAGAGCCCCGCTCCCGTCGTCAGCGGCACGTCGAACTCGTCCGGCAAGGTAGCCACGCCGTCGATTCTCGCACGGCGGGACAGAGGCTCGGGCATCCTCACCGCCGTGAGCTCCTTCACGCTCGAGGCGAGCGACGGCGCGGCCCGCGCAGGTCTGCTCCAAACCGCGCACGGAGAGATCCGCACGCCCGCGTTCATGCCGGTTGGGACCAAGGCCACGGTCAAGTCCCTGCTCCCGGTGGAGGTTCGTGCGCTCGGAGCCGACGTGATGCTCTGCAACACGTACCATCTGCACCTGCGGCCCGGCGAGGACCTGATCGAGGAGCTCGGTGGGTTGCACGCGTTCAGCGGCTGGGACAGGCCGATCCTGACCGATTCGGGCGGCTTCCAGGTCTTCTCGCTCCGCGACACGCTGCTCGAGGTCGACGACGACGGCGCGACCTTCCGCTCCGTCTACGACGGCCGGGCGGAGCGCCTGACGCCGGAGGGGGTCGCCGAGATCCAGCGTCGCCTCGGCTCGGACATCGCGATGTGCCTCGACATCTGTCCGCCGGCCGACGCGACCGCCCGGGAGCACGAGGAGGCCGTCCGGCGGACGGAGCTCTGGGCCGCCCGGCAGGTCGCGGCGCCCCGTGCTCCTGGTCAGCTCCGCTTCGGCATCGCACAGGGCGGCACCGACCGCGCGCTACGAAGCCGTTCGATCGCGGGCGTCGTCGAGCTGCCGTTCGACGGGTATGCGCTGGGCGGCCTCGCGGTCGGTGAGAGCCGGAAGGAGATGCTCGAGACCGTCGCCTGGGCGGCACCGGAGCTCCCCGCCGACCGGCCGCGGTACTTCATGGGGCTCGGTGATGCCGAAGGAATCCTCGAGGTGATCGCCCGCGGGATCGACATGTTCGACTGCGTGCTGCCGACGCGGACGGCCCGAACCGGCTCTGCCCTCACGGCGCGCGGCCGGCTGAACCTGCGGAACGCCCGCTTTGCCCGCGATCCCCGACCGCTCGAGGAGGGTTGCGGCTGCCCGGCGTGCGCCGAGTTCTCGCGGGCGTACGTCCGTCACCTCGTGAACCAGCAGGAGCTCCTCGGTCTGCGGCTGCTGACCCTGCATAATCTGTGGTTCACCCTGCAACTGACCGCCGGGGCGCGAGAGGCGATCACCCGCGGCGCGTTCGACGCCTACCGCGCGGAAGCGCTCGCCACGCTCGCCACCGGCCCCGAGGAGGAAGCTTGGCAACGTTGATCTTGCTCGCCGCGATGTTCGTCCTGCTCTGGGCACTCCTGATCCGCCCGCAACGCCAGCGACAGCAGAAGCAACAGGCGCTGCTCGCGTCCGTCGAGCCCGGCGACGAGGTGCTGACCGTCGGCGGGCTCTACGGCATCGTCCAGGAGATCGACGACGAGGACGACCTGATCGTCGAGATCGCCGACGGCATCCACGTCCGGATCGCGCGGCGGGCGATCGGAGGGGTGGTAAAGCCCGACGACGAGACGGACGAGCTCGAAGACAGCGACACCGATGGCGTAGACGGTGTTACGGACTCCGAAGAAATCGTGAGCAAAGGCCCCGCGGACGACGCTCCCGCGCTCGAGCGCCGCTAACCTGGGCGGTCGCCGATGACCCGCCGAGCAGCCGTTTTCGTCGTCGCCCTGGTGGCCGCGGCCCTCGTCGGGGTCGGGTTGCTCGCCATCCCCGGCTCACCGCTCGAGGAGCGTCCGACGCTCGGTCTCGACCTCCAGGGCGGTCTCGAGGTGACGCTGCAGGCAGTTCCGCCGCGCGATCGGGAGCTGACGAAGGAAGACCTCGACCGCTCGGTCTCGATCATGCGCGACCGCGTCGACCGCCTGGGCGTCGCGGAGCCGGAGATCCGCACCCAGGGCGACGACCAGATCTCGATCCAGCTACCGGGCGTGAAGGATCCCGCTGCCGCTGCGGAGATCATCGGCAAGACCGCGCAGCTCGAGCTCTTCGACCTCGAGGCGAACCTCGTCGCTCCCTCGATCGACGCGCGAACGCGAGAGCCCGTCGCAACCCCGAAGCTCTACGACCTGCTCGCAGGACAGCAGGCGCTCGCTCGCCGAGGCGAGCCCGAGTCGTTCTACGTCTTTCGGACGAAGGGTAAGAAGCTCGTCCGCGGGCCCGTCGCAACACGGGAGGCCGCCCTGTTCAAATGGGACGGAGAGGTGCCCGACGGTCATCGCCTGTTCGCCGTGCCGCCCGAGGCGGTCGTCGTCCAGTGCGGCATCGGCGAGGTCGTCTGCCCCGGCGTCGCGGAGTTCGAGCCCACGACGACCTCGTGGTACCTCTTCCGCTTCACGCCACCGGAGGTGCCGGAGATGACCGGTGACGACCTCGTCCTCTCCGGCACGCGCCAGGACTTCGACACGCAGACCGGCGAGCCGATCGTCCTGATGGACTTCACCGACAGCGGCGCGGACACGTTCGAGGAGATCACGCGGAACGTCGCGCAGCGCGGGAAGCTCCTCTTCAACTCGCTCGGCGGGGGACAGGGAGACTACGAGCCCTATCTCCAGCACTTCGCGATCGTGCTCGACCGCGAGATCAAGTCGTGGCCGACGATCGACTTCGATCAGTACCCGGGCGGGATCACGGGATCGAACGGGGCGCAGATCTCCGGTCTCGGGGATGTCGGCGAGGCGAAGGACCTGGCGCTCGTCCTTCAGACCGGCGCGCTGCCCGTCGAGTTCCGGACGCTCGACCAGACCGCGATCTCGGCGACGCTCGGCAAGGACTCGCTCGAGGAGGCGAAGATCGCAGCGCTCGTAGGGCTCCTCGCCGTCGCGGTTTTCCTCCTCCTCTTCTATCGCTTCCTCGGTCTCGTCGCCGTCATCGGGCTCGGCGTCTACGCGGCGTTCCTGTACGCGGCGATCCTGCTCTTCAACGTGACCATGACCCTGCCGGGCATCGCCGGCCTCGTGCTGACGCTCGGTGTCGCAGCCGACGCGAACATCGTGATCTTCGAGCGGATCAAGGAAGAAGTGCGCGCCGGACGCTCGATCCGGGCGGCGATCCAGACGGGCTACACGAAGGGATTCGCGACGATCGTCGACGCGAACGTCGTCACGATGATCACGGCGATGGTGCTCTTCGCCGTGGCGACAGCGAGCGTCCGCGGCTTCGCGCTGATGCTGCTCGTCGGTACCGCGATCTCGATGCTCACCGCCGTGCTCGCGACCCGAGCGTTCCTCGCGATCCTCGCCGGGCTCAGGGTGCTCGAGAGCCCGCGGGTGATGGGCGCCGCCGGCGGCGGCATCCCGCGCTGGTTGAAGGCCGACTACATCGGCCGGCGCAACACGTGGTTCGCGATCTCGGGCGCGGTCCTGCTGCTCTCGGTCGGCGCGATCGCGGTCAAGAAGCTCAACCTCGGGATCGACTTCCGGGGCGGGACGCAGATCTCGTTCGCGACGCCACAGCCCGCCGCGCTCGACGACGTGCGCGCCCAGGCGGCCAAGATCGGCCAGTCGAATGCGCAGATCCAGGGCCGCGGCGAGGCGAGCGGGCCTTCGAACGAGAGCTACCGCGCGTTCACGGTGCGCACGGAGGCGCTCTCGACGAGCGAGGTGGCATCGCTCCAGTCGAACCTCGCCGCTGCGGTGGAGGCCGAGCCGGGCGAGGTGAAGAACGTCTCGGCGAGCTTCGGTCGCCAGATCGCGCGCGGCGCGGTGCTCGCGATCATCGTCTCGCTCCTCCTGATCGTCCTCTACATCTCGGTCCGCTTCCAGTGGAAGTTCGCGTTGCCGGTGCTCGTCGCCCTCGCGCACGACGTGCTGATCACGGTCGGGATCTACGCGCTGCTCGGCCGGGAGGTGACGACCGCGACGGTCGCCGCCCTCCTGACGGTGCTCGGCTACTCGATCTACGACACGATCATCATCTTCGACAGGATCAGGGAGAACATCCCGCTCATGAAGCGAGCTTCTTTCCGGGTGCTCGGCAACGTCTCGCTCTGGGAGACGATTCCGCGATCGCTTGCGACGACGTTCATCACGCTCGTCCCGATCGCCTCGCTCTGGCTCTTCGGCGGCGACACGCTCAAGGACTTCGCCTTCGCGCTGCTCGTCGGGATCGGAGCCGGCGCCTACTCGTCGATCTTCATCGGGGCGCCGCTGCTCGCGATCTTCAAGGAGCGCGAGCCCGAGTACGCGCGCCGGCGAGACGACGAGCACGCGGTCGACGTCTCGGTCGGTGGCGCGCTCCTCGGTGCTGAGACGTCCGCTCCCGTCCCGGCCGCCGGGCCGACTCCCGTGACGGCCGCTCCCGCCGCTCCCGTCGCTCCCGTCGCTCCCGTCGCGCCTGCGGACACTCCCGTCTCGGCCGCGGAGCTGGCAAAGCGAGAGCGCCGTCGGCAGCGTCGCAGCAACCGGCCTCACGGTCGCCCGCGCTAGTTCCTGTTCGCGAGGCGGCAATAATTCACAGATGCGGATACCCGCTCACTCCTCGCCTCCGGCAAAGCAGATCCCAGCGGCCGCCGCCTTCGGGTGTCAGGCCGCCGCGGTCGCAACGCCGCTGTAGAGCACCCGTAGACTGAGGACGTGAGCGCGCCGACCGAGAACGACGACCCGCGGTCTGTCTCCGAGCTCCTGCTCGCCGGGATCGGCTGGGCGAGCCTCGGGCTCGAGGCGGCGGACGAGGTCGCAGACGACCTCGCCCGTCGGGTGGGCGTCGATCGCGCCGCGATGCGTGGCGCCGTCCGCGACACCATCTCCTCGTGGCGCGCCGAGGCAGACCAGCTCGGGGCGCGGCGGGACGAGGCGGTCGAGCGCGGACTCGCGCGAGCTGGACTCGCGCGGCGCGAGGAGGTCGAGGATCTCGGTCTTCGCGTGGCACAGCTCGAGCATCGCCTCCGGCTGCTCGAGCGCGACCCGACCGGCTGACGATGGACACCGCGCCGCAGCGGAGCATCGCGCGGGTGACAGAGATAGGACGTGTCGCGACGCGCCACGGGTTCGGCTACCTGCTCGACCGACGCCGTGCCGCCGACCAGCCCGACGCCGAGCGGGGACGCCGCCTACGCGAGATGCTCGACGAGCTCGGTCCGACGTTCGTCAAGTTCGGCCAGGTGCTCTCGACGCGTCCCGACCTCGTGCCCCCGGACATGATCGTCGAGCTGCGCAAGCTCCAGGACGACGTCTCGCCGTTCCCCATCGAGGACGTCGAGCGTGTCGTCCACAGCGAGCTCGGGCTCACCATCGAGCAGGCGTTCGTCGACTTCGACGAGCGTCCGATCGCCGCGGCCTCGATCGGGCAGGTGCACCGTGCGACGCTGCCGAACGACGCCGAGGTCGTCGTCAAGGTGCAGCGGCCGACCGCACCGCGGCGGATCGAATCGGATCTCAAGCTGATGGCCTCCGCCGCCCGGGTCGTCCGCGACCGCGTACGGCAACTCGACTTCATCGACGCGGGCGAGCTCGTCGACGAGTTCGGGCGCTCGATCCGGCTGGAGCTCGACTACCAGCAGGAGGCGAGGAACGCGGAGACGTTCCGGCGGAACTTCGCGGGCGACGAGCGGATCGCCGTACCGAGGGTCTGGTGGCGCTACACGACGAGCCGGCTCCTCACACTCGACCGGCTCGAAGGCGTGCACATTCGCGACCTGGACTTCGAGGGATGGTCGTCCGAGGAGCGCCGCGACCTCGCGTACACGATGACGGACGCCTGGATGACGATGATCTTCAGGCACGCGTTCTTCCACGGGGATCCGCACCCGTCCAACATCCTTCACCTGGACGACGGGCGGCTGGGGCTCGTCGACTTCGGCCTCACCGGGCGCCTGACGGACACGGACATGGCGCGGCTCACGCGGCTCTTCGTGGACGCCGCAACCGAGAACGTTGCGGGGCTTCCCCGCCGGCTGGCCGACCTCGGGGTGCGCTATCCGCGCGAGAGGGAGGACGAGCTGCGCGGTCGTTTGGAGGAGCTCTACTACCGCTACTACGGCATGCGGCTCTCCGACATCGATCCGATCGAGGCGATCCGCGAGGGGCTCGATCTCATCTACTCGATGAATCTCCGGCTGCCGACGCGATTCGTGATCCTCGACAAGGCGATCGCGACCCTCGGCTCGGTTGCGGTCGAGGTCTACCCGGAGTTCAACGTCTTCGAGGTCGCGCGCCCCTACGCGAAGGGGCTCGTCGCCGAGCGGCTCTCGCCCCGGCGGGTCGCTCTGCGGACCCGTCGGGAGCTGCAGGAGCTCGGCGAGATCGCGCTCGCCATGCCCAGGCAGGTGCACGACGTCCTCAACGAGCTCCGCGACGGCGAGTTCTCGATGAAGATCACGAACCCGGGTGTCGACGACCTCGCCCACCGGATCGATGTCTCCGTCAACCGGATCGCCGTCGCCCTCGTGATCCTCGGCGGTCTCGTCGGCTCGTCACTGATCGGCGTCCTCGCCGAGGACGGCCCCCAGGTGCTCGGGCTGCACCTCGTCTCGGTCGTCGGCTTCGTCCTCTCGGGCGCCTTCGGGCTCTGGCTCCTCTGGGGCGTCGTGAAGAGCGGCCGCCTCTAGTGCCGGTGTCTCGCCGTGTTCCACCGGACACGGCCGGTGAGACATCGCGACGCCGCGGCACTAGATGCCGGACAAATCCGGCACCTACACGATTTCTGGTGCGACGTTCCGCGCGCCCGACACGCTCGAGAACCACCCCCAGGGGCACCCCCGATGCCCTGGTTCCAGGCTATCGGCCAAACCGTCACGCGCATGTGTCAGCTTTGTGTCGAATCTGTGCCGGATCGCCACCGTCCGGAGGGCGCTGCGGCGACCGGCTCGTCCGCCCGGCGTGTGGGGCGGTCAGGGGACGCGTAGAAACTCGACTGCCCCACTGACGGTCAGGCCGGGTTTCGGCCCACCTGCGATCACCCAGACGCGGCCACCGAGCGCGACCACGCCCAGGCCGTGGCGGGGGGTGGGGAGGTCGGGCAGGCGCACCCATCGCTGCGTCTGCCGCGGCAGGGCCCAGACGGACTTCGTCGTCCCCTCCGGCGACTCGCCCCCGACCGAGACGATGCGGCCGGCGATCGCCGTGGCGCCGGTCCCGCCGCGCGGATCGGGAAGGGCCGGAAGCCTTGTCCAACGATTGCGTGCCGCGTCGTAGCGCTCGACCGTCGCGAGATTGGTGTCGTAGCCTGCGAGACGACCCCCGATGGCGTAGACGCGCCCACCGAGCGCGGTGGCGGACAAATGCTCGCGAGGGCGCGGACCTCGCACGGTGCGCCAGCGGAGCGTGCGGAGGTCGAGCGAGAGCGCTGTCGTCGCGAGCCCGTCCCGCTTCCGACCGCCGACGACGAGGACACGGCCGTCTGCCGTGGCGGCGGTGGCCGCCGCCGCCCGCTCCTCGGGTGGCCGGGGCAGGTTGCGCCAGCGGGTGCCGTCGAAGACGAAGGCCGCGCGCAGCGGCTGTCGATCGGCGCCGTAGCCGCCGACGACGACGACTCTGCCCCGCCACGAGGCTGCCGCCGCATGGTCGACCGAGACGGGCAGGTCGGGGAGACGCTCCCAGGTGTCGCGCCGCGTGTCGTAGGCGTCGACCCGCCGCGAGTTCGCGCCGCTCGCGAGGAATCCGCCCACGACGACGATCCTCTGACCGAGGGCCGCGGCGGCGACCTCCGTCCGCGGCTCCGGGAGCGGAGCGCCCGCGGTCCACGTGGCGGCGACGGCGACCGCGGTCAGACCGGCCACGAGAGGCGCGGAGGAGAGGACAGCCACCATCGAAGCGTGCCTGACCGAGGGTCGCGGCGCCGACCGAGTGACGTCACTGGCCCGTCCGGACGCGTGTGCAGCGATCGACACGAAGCTGGCGCAATGGACATCTGGCGCCCAGCGCCGGTGGCCTCTACCGTCGCTCGCGATGGCGACGAACGCGGTGCTGCTGGCCGACCACGAGCCCGGTTCGCGGGAGTACCTCGAGCGCCATCTCCGCGACGACGGGTTCACCGTCTTCGGCGCCGCCTGGACCTCCCGCGCGCTGGATCTCGTCGAACGGCACGCGCCCGACGTGGTGATCGCGAGCGAAGCGGATCTCTGTCGCAGGCTTCGTGCAGGGGAGCCCGGCCGGAGGTGGGATCGCAACGTCCCCGTGATCGTCCTGACCGAGCCCGGGGCGGACGCGGTCGCGCGCGTTCGGGCCCTCGAGAGCGGTGCGGACGACGTCGTCCCGAGAGACGTGTACCTCGAGCTCGTCGCGCGCGTCCGCGCGCTGCTTCGTCGTGCGATGCTCGTTCAGGCCGACCTCGTCGAGGCGGGGCCTATCGTCGTCGACCGTCGCGCGCGGCAGGTGCGCGTCGGCGACACCCCGGTTCGACTGTCGGGACGCGAGTTCGAGCTCGTGGCGCAGCTCGCGAGCGAGCCGCGCCGGGTGTTCACGAAGACGGAGCTGCTGCGCGACATCTGGGGCATCCGCACGAACGACATCCGGACCCGCACCGTCGACTCCCACGCATCGCGCCTGCGCCGCAAGCTCGAGGCGGCAGGCGCTCGCGACGTCGTCGTCAACGACTGGGGTGTGGGCTATCGGCTCTTGGACTGAACGACAGAATGTCGAAAACGACGCAGTTCGGGCCACGACCGCGGCCGATCTCCGCCTCCGGCGGGCAGATTTCTGAAGCAGCCCGCTTCCGAGGATTCGCTCTGGCGAATCGTCGAATCAGCGGAGAGAGTCAGAGCATCGCGCCTTCCAGCCGCAGGAGCTTCTCCTTGCGCTCGAGACCGCCGCCGTACCCGACGAGCGAGCCACTCGAGCCGACGATCCGATGACAAGGGAGCACGATCGGGAGGGGGTTGCGGTTCATCACCATCCCGACGGCGCGCGAGGCCCGCGGGTTCCCGGCCTGTCCGGCAAGGTCGCGGTAGGTCGACGTCTGTCCGTACGGCACGTGCGCCAGGTGCTCGAGCACGCGGAGCGTGAAGTCGGGCAGGCCGCGGAGGTCGAGCTCGAGGTCGAACGCCGTCCGGCGGCCGGCGAAGTAGTCGTCGAGCTCGCGGCGTGTCTCGTCGAGCGCGCGCGGGGCGCGCATGACGCGCGGACCCGCGAGCGAGGCGAGACGGTCGAGCTCCACCTCGGGCTCGGGATCGAAGGAGATACGCGCGAGCCCCCGATCCGTGACCGCGGCGAAGAGCGGTCCGAGCTCGCTCTCGATGATGTCGTACGACGCCGCGAGCAGGCCGCTCGAGGCGGCACTCGCGCGGAACCGCCGGTCGAGGTCGGTGGGAATGGTCATGTCAGCCTCCTTCGCAGCCGTCGGACGCCTGCTGATGCGGCCTGTCGGGCCGCGTCCTCGCTGGATTCGAGGGCGCTCGCGATCTGCTCGTAGTCGAGGTCGTAGCCGTAGCGGAGAACGACCGCCGCCCGTTCTTTGGGCGGCAGCTCGTCGGTGAGGAATGCAAGCTCCTCGTAGGCGGGCACCCCATCACGATGGGGCAGGTCGGGGAGCTCGTCGGTCGGCTCTCCGGCCCTGCGATGGGTATCTATCGCGACGCGGGTCGCGATCGTGAGCACCCAGGCGCGGAGGTACTCGCCGTGCCTGAGCCGGTCGTACGCCCGGAGGGCGCGAAGGAACGTCTCCTGGAAGGCATCGTCCGCACGATCGCGTCCGAGCCGGCGGCGCAGCAGGCCGAGAACCTCGGCCGAGTGGTCGGCGTAGAACGTCTCGAACGGCGGGATCGACGCCACGGCAGTCATCATCATGGGAAACGTCGTACGTCGTGCTCGTGTGAGATCAGGACTGTTCGGGCGTCGGTAAGAGCACGTGTCCGACTGAAGTCCCAGTGTCAGAGTGGAGCCCGCCGTGCGGGTTCGCTCTACTTGTTGTCTGCCTTTGTGGCTGGTGTCCGTTGTGCGGCCCGCACGGCGCAGCGGGGACCGGCCGGCGTGGCTTGAGAGGAGCGTGCTGCAAGCCCCACTGGGATATGCCCGCCGACCGATCCCGAGCGTGCCCCTCCAGTGGAAGGAGAGACAAGGTCATGGTGACGATCGGGATCGATGCGCACAAGCGCAGCCACACCGTCGTGGCCGTCGACGAGCGGGGCCGGCGGCTGGCCGAGACGACGACCGGTAGCTGCTCGGACGATCACTTGCGGCTTGTGCGGTGGGCTTGGAAGCTCGACGAGAAGCGGCTCTGGGCGGTCGAGGACTGCCGGCATCTTTCGCGCCGACTCGAGCGTGATCTGCTCGCTGCGGGCGAGCGGGTCGTGCGGGTGCCGCCCAAGCTGATGGCCAACGTGCGCGCGGGCGCCCGCTCGTTTGGCAAGAGCGACCCGATCGACGCGCTCGCCGTCGCCCGCGCCGCCTTGCGCGAGCCCGATCTGCCGGTCGCCAAGCTGGACGGAGCAGAGCGGGAGGTGCGGCTGCTCGTCGACCACCGCGCAGACCTGGTTGGCGAGCGAACCCGCATGATCAGCCGTCTTCGCTGGCATCTGCATGAGCTCGACCCCGGTAGCGAGCCGGCTCTGCGGACGCTCACCCATCTCCGCAACCTCGACCGGCTCGCCCAGCGTCTTGCCGGCCTCGAAGGACCTGTGGCGCGGATCGCGCGTGAGCTCGTCGCACGCTGTCGTGCGCTCACAAGCGAGATCAACCAGCTCGAAGAAGAGATCAGCACGCTCGTCACACAGCTCGCTCCGGCGCTGCTCGCGATCTGCGGCTGCGGGGCGCTCACAGCCGCAAAGATCCTCGGCGAGACCGCCGGCATCGAACGCTTCAAAAGCCCCGACGCCTACGCCCGCCACAACGGCACCGCACCGCTGCCGGTCTGGTCATCGAACCGCGCGCGCCACAGACTCAGCCGTAACGGCAACCGGCAGCTAAACGCGGCCCTACACCGCATCGCGCTCACCCAAGCACGCCTCCATCCCGACGCACAAGCGCTGATCGCCCGCCGACGCGCCAACGGCGACGGCGGCCTCGAAGCACTCCGCGTCCTCAAACGCCGCCTCTCCGACGTCGTCTACCGCGCCCTCAGAGCCGACACCAAGATCGAACTCCGACTCGTCGCTTGACAGAGGAGCAAGGGACACGCCCCAAGCGGACGCGGACGCCTGACGCTGAAAGCCGCCTTCGGGACCACACGGTCGGGGTTGGCCGCGCGTTCGACGCCGGAGGCTCTCCGCGCGTTCGCCTTGCAACGTGCTGAAGGAG
>JACDBY010000303.1 GCA_013694685.1 Actinomycetota bacterium | reverse complement strand
CACTCGTTCGACGCGAGCGGACGGGGGCCGGCGCTCGGCTCGTGATCTCGATGACCCACGGGAGCCACGAGCTCGTCGCGCATCGGCTCGGCGGCGAGCCGCTTCCTCGGCTCCTGACCGGCGGGCTTGCCTGTTACGCCGTCTACGAGACGGCCGACGGGCGCCACCTGACGGTCGGAGCGCTCGAGCCCGCCTTCTTCGCGCGGCTCTGCGAGCTGCTCGGGCGACCGGAGCTCGCCGCGCGGCAGTACGAGGCCGATCAGGACGCGCTGAGAGCCGAGCTCGCGGCCCTCCTCGGGAGGCGACCGTTGGCCGATTGGCTCGAGCTCTTCGACGACGAGGAGGTCTGCGTGGGTCCCGTCGCGAGGCTCGCCGAGGCCGCCGGCGATCTCGGGCCGTGGCATGAGCCAGCGGCGGACGTGCCGCTCGGGGCGCACACCGATCTGTGGCGCCGCGTGCTGGGCGCAGAGCACGTGTCCGACTGAAGTCGGACACAGGCGCGTCCCGTTACGCCAGCTAAGGGGGTTCCGGGCGCCGTGCTCACCCGGCCGCCTCGTGGGACGACGAGACGAGACCGAGCACGGCGGGGAGCGCCAGCAACGTGTCGATCCGGTCGGGCTCGCCCTCGTGGAGCCCGTCCCGGTCGAGCAGGATCGCGCGCATCCCGAGCGCTCTCGCGCCTTCGATGTCGTCGGCGTAGCTGTCGCCGATCATGGCCGACTCGAACGGCGTCACGTCCAGCGCGGCGAGCGCCGCCTCGAAGATCGAGCGGTGAGGCTTCACGCGACCGTGCCGCCACGAGCCGACACAGACGTCGACGGACAGCCTGTGATGCAGCGCGAACCCGTCGAGGTCGCGCTGACCGTTCGAGACGAGCCCGATCCGGAGGCCGTGGCGGCGAAGGACGTCGAGCGTCGGGAGCGCATCCTCGTAGAGGAAGAAGTTCTCGTGCCGCTCCCACTGGCGGACGACCTCGACGGCACAGGTTCGCGCCCCCGCGCCGTCGCCCCCCATCCCGCGGATGATGTCCTCGGTGAATCGGATCCACAGCTCCTCGTCGTGCTCGAGCTCGGGATGGCGCTGGAGGTCGGCGAGCGCGGCGAGACGGGCCTCGTCGTAGCTTTCCCGGTCGAGCGCGAGCCCGTGCCGCGCACCCGTCCGCTCGTACCCCTCAGGCCCAAGCTCAGGCCCGGGCCGGAAGAGCGTGAAGTCGACGTCGAAGAGGACAGCTTTCAGCACACGGCCGAGGATACGTCCCTCGTGCAACGGAGAACCTCCGGCAGAGCACGTGTCCGACCGAAGTCGGACACAAGGGGAGGGGGAGGGCGAGGTCGCGGCGGCCATTGCCAGTGTCAGGACGATGACGCCGGAAGCCGGCTTCGCCGGCCGGGAGCACTGGGATCGGACGGTGTTGCGACCGCGAATGCGGGCGCCTTTAGGGGGCCGCTTCGCGTCACGCCATGCCGAAGGCGCGGATCCCCGCGGCAGGAATCCGCGGGAGCGGATTCCTGCCTTGCGGAGAATCGGGGTGCCCAGATTCGAACTGGGGACCTCTCCGACCCGAACGGAGCGCGCTACCAGGCTGCGCCACACCCCGAGCTGCGCAAGGGTAGCGATTCCCTGGCGTAGACTCGCGCCCGTGGCCGCCCGGGACGAGATCGTGGCGCATGCGAACGCACTGCTCGAGATCGAGCGATTCCCCGAGTTCGCGCCGCAGGGGATGCAGGTAGTCGGGAGTACCGAGGTGTCGCGAATCGCCTGCGGCGTCTCCTGCTCGCGCGAGCTCTTCGAGCGCGCCGTCGAGCTCGGCGCGGAGCTCGTCCTCGTGCACCACGGGCTCTTCTGGCGCAACGAGCCGCTCGTCGTCGACGCGCGACTGCGCGGGCGCCTCGAGGCGCTCTTTCGCGGGAACGCGTCGCTCCTCGCCTACCACCTCGCGCTCGACGCACACCCCACGCTAGGCAACAACGCGCAGCTCGCCGACCGGATCGGCGCGACGCTCGAGCGGCCCTTCGGCGGCGCCGGCCTCGGTTGCACGATCGACACGATCGGCCTGGACGACCTCGCAGCGCGCGTCGGGGCGGTCGTCGAGCGCGCCCCGCTCGTCGTCCGCGCCGGCGACCGGCCGATCCGCCGACTCGCGGTCGTGACGGGCGGCGCCGGGGAGCTCCTGATCCAGGCGGCGCACGAGGGGTACGACGCGCTCCTCACCGGAGAGCCCGAGGAGCCGAGCAGAGCAACGGCGCTCGAGCTCGGGATCCATCTGCTCGCCGCGGGCCACCACGCGACCGAGCGCCTCGGCGTTCAGGCGCTGGCCGGCCACCTGGCGGGCCGCTTCGACCTGCCCTTCGACTACATCGAGATCGAGAACCCGGTCTGACCGTTCGCGGTTGCGGACACGCCGCCTACCGGAGTATTCTCGAGAGAGATGAGCGTTCTCGGGAGGCGGGCCCGTTGACCCCCGCCACACAGCGTACGAGCCTCGATCGAGCCCGACTGAGCACATGGTGCCGGCGGGTTTTTTCGTGGCCGAGGAAGGATAGGGTGCGATGCCGAACCACCTGACGCCGGAGGAGCTCGCGAAGGAGCTCAACATGGATCGCGAGGCGATCATCAGGTTCTGCCTCGACGAAGGCGTTCCGATCTACCAGGGGAAGATCGACAAGCACCTCTTCCAGGCGCAGCTACAGGCCGTCGGCGCGAGCCAGGAAGCCGCAGCCTCCTGACACCGTTCGACGAGCGGTTCCGGGACTGCCGGACCGCTCCGCCCGGTCCCGGCAGCGAGCTCTAGCGCTTTGCCGTCCTGGTGCGGCTCGGGGGCTTCTGCGCCCGCGCCTTCGGCTTCGCGGCCGGCTCGGGCTTCGACCCACCCTTCGCGGCGGCGACCGACGCCCTGAGCGCCTCGATCAAGTCGACCGCAGGCATGGGCTCCTCGACGGGCTCGGGCTCGGCGAGCTTCTCGCCCTTGAGCTTCGCCTCGAGCACCGTCCGCAGGTCGCGGCGGTAGTCGCTCGCGAGCTCGGAGGGCTCGAACTCGGCCGCCAGTCCTTCGACGATCTGCCGGGCTAGCTCGAGCTCGGCCTTCTTGACCTGGGTCTCGCCCATCGCCTCCTCGATCTCCGCCTGGGAGTAGACGTCCTCCACGAGGTACATCGTCTCCAGCACGAGACCCTGGCCGCGCGCACGCACGAGGCAGAGCGACTCGCGACCCGTGCGGACGAACCGTCCGACCGCCGCGACACCCGCCTCTTCCATCGCCTCGAGGAGGAGCTTGTAGGGCCTGCGTTGCGCGGGGGCTCCGCCGGGCACGAGGAAGTACGTGCGATCCATCCAGATCGGATCGACGTCGCCGAGCGGCACGAAACGCTCGATGTCGATCGTCCGCGAGTCGTCGTGCCGCTCGAGTGCCTCGAGCTCCGCCTCTTCGACGACCACGAACTGGCCCTTCGCGACCTCCCACCCCTTCACGAGCTCGTCCGGCGGCACCTCGACATCGTGCTTCGGGCACCAGCGCTTCTGCTTGATCGGGGTGAGGCACTCGCGGTGGAGCAGGCGAAACGAGACATCCGACTGCCGGGCGGCGGGCTTCGTCGCAGGGGCGAGCCCGACCGGGATGCTCACGAGGCCGAAGCTCAGCGATCCGTTCCAGGTGATCCGCATGGTTCTCCCAATTCTAGGACGAGACGGACGTGATTCGCGCTGGACGGGTCCTTCCCTCCGAGTACATTGGGTGACAGATGGGCGACCGCACGATTCCACGCCTCTGGCGCGACGGCGTCGCACGGAACACCGGGGCTGCGTATCTCGTCGACGACGAAGGAGCCTGGAACGAGGTCACGTGGGCCGAGGCGGCCGAGCGCGTCGAGCTGCTGGCCCACGGTCTCCTCGCCCGCGGGATCCGCAAGGGCGATGCCTTCGCGATCCTCGCCCGGACGTCGGTCGAGTGGGCGCTCTTCGACTTCGCGCTCGCTCACGTCGGAGCGGTCGGTGCAGCCATCTACGCCAACTCCGCGCCGGCGGACGTGCGATACATCATCGAGCACTCCGAGGCGGTAGGGATCCTCTGCGAGGACGGGGCTCAGCGCGCGAAGCTCGACGACGGCGACCGGCCTGCCGCGCTCGCCCACGTGTTGACCTATGCCGACCTCGTCGCGCTCGAGGAGGAAGGCCGCATCCATCGCGAGGCCCATCCCGAGGCGCTCGACGAATCGGTCGCCGCGATCGACGAGGACGACCTCTTCACGTTCATCTACACCTCGGGCACGACGGGACCGCCAAAGGCGTGCATGATCCGCCACCGCAACTACTACGCGATGGTCGCGGTCGTCGACGAGCTCCCCGACTACAGCAGGCCTGACGACGTGATGCTGCTGTACCTCCCCCTGGCACACAACTTCGGGCGCTTGATGCATCTCTCAGGCCCGTACGTCGGCTACACGATCGCGTTCCTCTCGGATCCGCTCGAGGTCGCGCGTGCCCTGCCGCAGGTTCGCCCAACTGTCCTGCCGAGCGTGCCGCGCGTCTACGAGAAGGTGCACACGGCGGTCTCGTCGTCCTTTGCCGAGGCAACCGGCCTGAAGCGCCGCCTCGTCGACTGGGCGCTCGACGTCGGTCGGCAGGAGAGCGCCTTGCGTCGTGACGGCACGACGCTGCCGCGCGGCCTGGCGCTCCGGCACAGGGTGGCCGACCGCCTGGTCTTCTCGAAGGTGAAGGAGCGGCTCGGTGGGCGCTTGCGGACACCGATCTCGGGCGGGGCGCCGCTCGCGCGCGAGATCGGCGAGTTCTTCGATGCGCTCGGGGTTCGGATCCTCGAGGGCTACGGCCTCACCGAATGCACGACCGCGGCGACGACGAACCGCCCCGACCGGTACCGCTTCGGCACGGTCGGGCCCGCGCTCCCCGGATTCGAGCTCCGCCTCGCCGCTGATGGCGAGCTCGAGATCAGGAGCGACACCGTGTTCGCGGGCTACTTCAAGGAGCCGGGGGCCACCGCCGCCGTGCTCGGCGAGGACGGCTGGTTGCGATCAGGAGACATCGCGTCGATCGACGAGGAGGGCTTCGTCACGATCACCGACCGCAAGAAAGACATCATCGTCACGGCCGGCGGCAAGAACATCGCGCCGCAGAACCTCGAGAACGACCTCAAGACGTCGCGGTACGTCTCCCAGGCGATCGTGATCGGCGACCGTCGACCCTTTCCGGCGGCGCTCATCACACTCGATCCCACCGAGATCGCCAGATGGGCCACGGAGCAGGGACTGGAGGGTGACGTCGCCGCGCTCGCACGGCGACCCGAGGTCGTTCGTCTCGTCGGCGAGATCGTCGACGAGGTGAACCGCGACCGCTCACGCTACGAGCAGCTCAAGCGGTTCACGATCCTGGAGCGCGATTTCGAGATGGAGCAGGGAGAGATCACGCCGACGCTCAAGCTCAAGCGCCCGGTCGTGCTCGAGCACTTCGCGGCCGAGGTCGCGGGCCTCTACGACGGCTCTGAGCGCTCTTGATCGACCCGGCGCCTCCGCCTCAGAGGACACGCTTCGCGCCGACCCAGCGGGACGCGTACCACGAGTCGTTCAGGCTCGAGATCTTGACGACGTCACCGGTATGGGGTGCATGGATGAACTGGTCGCCACCGATGTACATCCCATTGTGCCCGAGACCGTCGAAGAAGACCAGGTCGCCGGGCTGTAGCTCGTCACGGGACACGAAGACGCCGGATTGGTTGTACTGCATCGCGGCGTTGTGCGGGAGCGAGACGCCGAGCTGTGCATACACGTAGGTGATCAGACCCGAGCAGTCGAAGCCCGACGGGCTCGCGCCACCCCAGACGTACGGCACCCCCAGGTACTGCATCGCGATCCCGACGGCTCCGCCGTACTTCGACGGCGGCGCGAGGGTCGTCGTGGGCGTCAACTCGAGGATCCCCGAATCGGACGAGCCCTGCGTCGCCGGGTTCGACGGAAGCTCGAGGGCCTGCTGGCGCGCTGTCGCCCGCGCTGCAGCCTCGGCCGCGAGCCGCGCACGCGCCGCCGCCTGGAGCTGCGCCTGCCGGCGTGCCTCCGCTGCCTCGAGACGGACGATCTCGTCCTTGACCGACTCGTACAGCCTCTGGCGCTCGGCGAGCTGCGACTCGATCGACTGCCGCTGTGCGGCCCGGTCGGCGACCACGTGTGCCTGACGTGCGCGGTCGCTCCGGAGCTTCGCGCGACGCGTCCCGACCTCGTCGCGGAACTGCCTGACGTCCGCGAGCACCTCTGCGTCCTGACCACCGACGGCCTGCGCGATGTCGAGCCGATCCAGCAGGTCGTCGAGGCTCCGGGCACCGAGGATCACCTCGATCGCGCCGGCGGAGTCTCCGTTGATGTAGAGCGCCCGCAACCTCTTCGCGATGTGGGTCTGGGCGACACTGAGGCTCGCCTTGGCCGTGACGAGGTGCCGGCCGTTCGTGTCGAGGTCGACGTCGATCTCGTCGAGTTGCACGTTGGCGAGGTTGTAGGACTCGATCGCATGCGAGAGCTGCGAGTCCATCTGCCGGATCTGATCGCGGATCGCGATCGCCTGCTGGCGCTTGGAGCTGATCGACGGGTCGGCGGTCGCGGCTCCGACACCCACGAGCAGTGTCGTCGTCAGCGCCGCCAGAGCCGCTACGAGGAGCGAGACTTGTCGAGAAGTCGTCACGCGGGGAGTCGGTCGCTCGGCCAGGCGGGCGCCGAGGGGGGAGTCGCCGAACACAAGTCGGGGAGCCTAGCAGCCGACAC
>JACDBY010000274.1 GCA_013694685.1 Actinomycetota bacterium | reverse complement strand
CTCCTGCACGAGTACGAGGGTCTCGACGCGATGCTCGCCGCCGGACGGTTCTCGGCGGAGGCGGATGCCCTCCGGCTCTACCGCCACATCGCGACGCTCGATCCGAGCGCGCCGGTCCCGGCGCTGCCCGACCACGAGCCGGACTGGCGCGCGTGCGCGGCAGCGGCCGACGGCCTGGGTCTCGGCCGTCTCGCGGGAAGGCTCGCGGAGGCTGCATCGAGCTGATCTCGCATCGCGCGCTCGGTCGACTCCACCCGACGAGTCGGCACGGCCACCCGGAGCGCGAGGAGCGCATCGTCGTCCTGCAGGACGCGTTTCCAGGCTTCCGCGAAGGCGCCTCGGCGAGCGCCTCGCAGATCGAGCGGGTGCACGACGCGGCGTACGTCCGGCTGCTCGCCGGGCTCGAGCACGAGCTCGAGCTCGACACCGACACCGTCGCGGGGCCGACCTCCTGGGAGGCCGCCAAGCTCGCAGCCGGCTGCGCGATCGCGGCTGTCGACCGCGGTGGTTTCGCGCTCGTCCGTCCACCAGGGCACCACGCGCTCCCGGGGCGCTCGATGGGCTTCTGCCTCGTCGGCAACGTCGCCGTGGCTGCCCGGCACGCGCAGGACGCGCACGGGATCGACCGCGTCGCGATCGTCGACTGGGACGTTCACCACGGCAACGGCACGGAGGCGATGTTTCGCGGCGACGACTCGGTGCTCGTCGTCTCGCTGCACCAATGGCCGTTCTATCCCGGAAGCGGTGGCCCCGGCACCAGCGATGCCTCGTCGCTCAACGTGCCGCTCGAGGCAGGGTCGGGCGATCCCGAGTACGTGGAGGCGTTCTCGGCCTTGGTCGAGCCCGCTGTGCGGGCCTTCGACCCGGGGCTCGTGCTCGTCTCGGCGGGCTTCGACGCGCATGAAGACGACCCGCTCGCGCAGATGCGGGTCACGGAGTCAGGCTTCGAGGAGCTGGCGCGCCGCTCCGCGTCCCTGGCGCCGCGAGTCGCCGCCGTGCTGGAGGGCGGCTACAACCTCGAGACGCTACCTCGCCTCGTCGAGGCGGCCCTCCACGGGTTCGACGCCGCGTAGCGAGCTACCTGCGAGAGTGATCGACGTGGGTGGACATCCCGACGACCGCTGGTGGCGCGGCCTCGACGTCCAGCTCGCCGGGTATCTGCCGTCGGGTGGACGGGTGCTCGACGTTGGCTGCGCCGGAGGCCAGCTTGTCGACCGGCTTCGTGCGACCGGCTTCGACGCGGTCGGCGTCGACCCGAAGGCGCCGGAGCGTCCGGGGCTCGTGCGGGGGCTGGTCGAGGAGCTTGCCGGCGAAGCGGAGTACGACGCCGCCTGTGCGGTGATGTCCCTGCACCATGCGGCTCTCGAACCGGTGTGCGCGGCGATCGTCCGATTGCTCCGACCGGGAGGCGTCCTCCTCGTCTCGGAGCTCTCCTGGGACGAGTACGACCACCGAGCGGCGCTATGGGTGGATCGGCACGACGGGTCAGGGAAGGACACCGCGGTCGAGGCGTGGGGACGCGAGCACGCGGGTCTTCACACGGGCGACACTGTCCGGGCTGCGGTTGCCGACGTGTTCGAGATCGACCTGACCCGGCACACCCCGTACCTGTCACGCATGCTCGCCAGGCGCGACCTCGAGGCGAACGAGACGGCGCTGGTCGAGTGCAGCTCCTTGCCTCCCCTGGGCTTCGAGCTCCACTGTCGCGGCTCGTCACGGCGGCGCTGAGCCGGTCGAAGCGGCGGGAACCGCCGAGTCGGCACCGGTGGAGCCTTCGACGAGGTGGGCAGCTGCTGCGTCTCGATCGCAGGCTCGCCGGGCTCGTACTGGGCCTCGTCGTCTGGCTCGGAGCGCCGGCTGACGCTCGCGCGGCGCTCTTCTTCCTGTTCGAGCCGACCTCCGTCGAGGCGGGCTGGTGGGTCACCGTCCGACGGCCGGCACACCCGCGGGCTTCGGCGACAGCGCGCCTTGTCCGTGAGGCAGCCGATCCGGCTCTACCTCGTTC
>JACDBY010000263.1 GCA_013694685.1 Actinomycetota bacterium | reverse complement strand
GTTCCATCCCGAGGAGTTCGACGCCGCGCATCCCGTGGGCGAGCGGATCCTGCGCAATTTCTTAGAGCTGGCCCGCGAGTCGGCGTGATCAACTGCGTCCCAGTGAGAGCCACACCCGCATGGCCCTGACCGAGCTCGAGCAGCAAGTCTTCGACGAGATCGGCCGTCGCGGCGAAGAGCTCGTCGAGCTCGCCTCAGCCCTCATCCGTTTCGACACGGAGGCGCGGGAGCCGGAGCACCCGCCGCGGGAGGAGGCAGCGCTTCAGGAGTATCTCGCCGGGCGCCTTGCTGCACTCGGTGCCGAGATCGACCTCTGGGAGCCGGCCCGTGAAGACGTTGCGGGCAGCAGGCTCGTGCCGGACGGCGGGCTCGGCTTCGCGGGGCGACCGCAGCTTGCAGCTCGCTTCCGCGGTGCGGGCGGCGGCCGCAGCCTGTTGCTGAACGGACACATCGACGTCGTCTCGCCGGAGCCGCGCGAGTCTTGGACGAGCGATCCGAACGAGCCGGAGGTCCGTGACGGCAAGCTCTACGGCCGCGGCTCGTGCGACATGAAGGGCGGCATCGCGGCGATGACGTTCGCCGCCGAGGTGATCGCCGCGCTCGGCGTTCGGCTCGCGGGCGACCTGCTCGTCTGCACCGTGACGGACGAGGAGTCGACCGGCGCCGGAGGTCTCGCGGCGGTCGCTCACGGCGTCCGCGCCGATGCGGGCATCGTGACCGAACCTTCCGGATTCGACATCTGGACGTCGTGCCGAGGCAGCCTCATACCGACGATCACTGTGCCCGGCCGCCCGGGCCACGCCGGTGTCGGACAGCCCGACTGGCGGCAGGGAGGCGCAGTCAACGCGATCGAGAAGGCGACGCTGATCATCGACTCCCTGCGGCGGCTGCAGGAGGAGTGGAGCGAGCGACCCGACCACCAGCATCCGCATCTCTCGCCGGGCGACATCGTGCCGACGGTGGTGTCGGGCGGCGAGTGGATCGTCAGTTATCCGGCGTCGTGCCGGATCGCCTACCACATCGCGTATCTCCCGGCACATGCCGACGAGGATGGCTGGGGAGGCGCGATCGAGCAGGAGATCGTCGAGCGGGTCCAGCGCACCGCTGCCGCGGACCCCTGGCTTGCCGGGAACCCGCCGGTGATCGAATGGGCGACGGACGTTCCCTCGAGCGAGGTGCCCGAGGACGAGCCGATCGTTCAAACGATCCTCAAGACCGGCGTCGACATCGGGCGGCCGCGGCGGGTCTCGGGCATGGACTCGTGGCACGACGGCGCGACGTTCACCCGCTTCGGGGGCACGCCGTGCGTCTGCTTCGGGCCCCGCGATCTCCACGTGGCACACACGATCGACGAGTTCGTCGTCGTCGACGACCTCGTCGCGTGCGCGCAAGAGCTGGCGGTGACGGCGGTCCGGTTCTGCGGGCTCGCCAGCTAGGGCTCACGCGTGAGCGGCGGCGCGAGGCTGTGGGAGCAGCATCCACGCTGCGACCGCAAAACCGATGATCGCCGTCGCGACGAATGCCCATTTCGCGCCCCCGGCGGTCAGCGCCAGCCCGGCGGCCACAGGAGCGGCGAGCGCCGCGGCCGCCCAGGTGACGTTCATCACGCCCACGATCGGGGTTGCGAGCGCCTCGGAGGGGACGTGCGAGCGTGCGAGCGCGTAGACGACGGTGTTGAGGACGGCTCGGGCGCCGGCACCCAGGACGAGGAAGCCGACCACGGCGAACGTCGAGAAGCTCAGGGTCGGGATCAGGAACGTGGCGCCGAGCACCGCCGCGGTGGCTCCCACGAGTCGGACGTTGACGCGCGCGGACGGGATCCGCGTCGAGATCGCCCCGCTGGCCGTGAAGATGACTGCGGAGAGGGCGATCACGGCGCCGATCCCACCAGCCGTCAGGCCGTTGTCCGCGAGGACGAGCGGCGCCAGGAGCCCCGAGACGCCTGTCACAACTCCGAGCAGCGCCGTGATCAGCATCGCCCCGCCGAGCGCGCGCTCCTTCCCAACGGCGGCGATCGCATCGCGAAGGCGTACGACCGGAGCTCGGTCCTTCGCGGAGCGGTCGCAGGCGAGCACGGCGACGAGCGGCAGGGTGAGGAGAGCGAGCGTCACGAACGCGGCCCGGTACCCCCAGACCTCGGTGACGACGCCCGCGAGGAGGGGACCGACCAGCCACCCGGCGCCGGCGACGGCGATCAGGCGTCCGGCGCCCGAG
>JACDBY010000298.1 GCA_013694685.1 Actinomycetota bacterium | reverse complement strand
CCCCGGCCGCGGTCGTCGCGCGGCGGGCGCGCCTCGCGCGGCGGAGCGTCCTTTGCCCGCTCGACGAGCGTCTCCGGCGAGACGAGGTCGCCGTCCTCGTGTTTCGCGACGAGCTTGAGCCCGATGCGGCCCCGCTCCTTGTCGACCTCCTGGACGACGACATCGAGCGTGTCGCCGCGCGCGATGACGTCCTCGATGTGCGCGACCCGACCCGGGCCGACGTTCGAGACGTGCAGCAATCCGTCGGTGCCCTTCTTCAGCTCGACGAACGCGCCGAAGTCGGTTGTCTTGACGACGCGACCGGTGTACGTGTCGCCGACTTCGGGCTCCTTCGTCATCGCCGCGATCGCCGAGATCGCCGCGTCGCCCTTCGTGCCCTCGGTTGCGTAGACGAGGATCGTGCCGTCTTCCTCGATGTCGATCTGCACCTCGTAGTCGGACTCGAGCGAGCGGATCGTCTCGCCGCCTTTCCCGATGATCATCCCAATGAAGTCCGGGTTGATCCGGATCGTCGAGATGCGCGGTGCGTGCCCCGCGAGCTCGGTGCGTGCCTCGGAGATCGTCTCGGCCATCTTCTCGAGGATCGAGACGCGGGCCCGCTGGGCCTGCTCGAGCGCCGAGCGCATGATGTCCTGCGTGACGCCGGTGATCTTGATGTCCATCTGGAGGGCCGTGATGCCCTCCGCCGTGCCGGCGACCTTGAAGTCCATGTCACCGAGGTGATCCTCGGCGCCCTGGATGTCGGTGAGGATGGCGTGGTCCGAGCCCTCCTTGACGAGACCCATGGCGATGCCGGAGACGGGCGCGGCGATCGGAACGCCCGCGTGCATGAGCGACATCGTCGAGCCGCACACCGACCCCATCGACGACGAGCCGTTCGACTCGAGCGTCTCGGAGACGAGGCGGATCGTGTACGGGAAGTCCTCGAGCGGCGGGATGACCGACTCGAGCGCCCTCTGCGCGAGGGCGCCGTGCCCGATGTCGCGCCGCTTCGGCCCCCGCATGAACCCGGTCTCACCGACCGAGTACGGCGGGAAGTTGTAGTGGTGGATGTAGCGACGCTCCGACTCGGTCGAGAGGTCGTCGATCCGCTGCTGCTCCTTTGCAGTACCGAGGGTGCAGAGCGTCAGGATCTGTGTCTGGCCACGCGTGAAGAGTGCCGAGCCGTGCGTCCGTGGTGACACGTCCACCTCGGTCGTGATCGCCCGGATCTCCTCGGTGGCGCGACCGTCTGGCCTACGCTTCTCGATCGCGATCTTCTTCCGGACGAGATCCTTGTAGACAGCGTCGGCGGCCCGCTTCACGTAGGAGCGGGTGATCGCGTCCTTGGCATGCTCGAGCCCCTCCGGCGTGGGGAACGGCAGCTGAAGCTCCTCCTGGATCCGGCCGTAGAGGATGTCGCGCTTCCGAGCCTTGAGCTCCTTCGAGTCCTGCTCGGCGTCGGTCAGGGTACGCAGGTCGTCTTCGAACTGGGCGCGCACGGCGGTCTCGACGACCGCGAGGCGCTTGGCCTCGAGGAGCATCTTCAGCCCGTTCCGCACCTGGAGCTCGCGGACGATGTCCTCCTCGCCAGACTCCATCGTGATCGTGGGTGCCTCCTCGGCGAGGAGCTCGTCGACGATCTCGACGGCATCCTGGATCCCGTGCTCGGCGATCCGCCGGGCGACGGCCTCGCCCTGACGAGCCTCGAGCTCGGCGTTCAGCTCGAGATCGATCCACTTCGCCTTGCCGACCTCGCGCGCGAGCTCGTCGATCGCGTCGCAGATGCGGACGATCTCAGCCTGGCCGAGCTCGAATGCCTCGAGCATGATCTCCTCGGGCACCTGGTCTCCCCCGGCTTCGATCATCGTCAGCGCCTCGCGTGTGCCCACCAGGATCAGGTCGAGCGACGACTCGTCCATCTGCTCGTACGTCGGGTTGACGACGAACCCCCCCTCGATGCGCCCGATCCGCACGCCGCCGACCGGACCCAGGAAGGGCAGCGGCGAGAGCGCGAGCGCCGCCGAGGCGCCATTGATCGCGAGAATGTCGTGCGGCACGACCATGTCGGCCGAGAAGACGGTGCAGATGACCTGCACCTCGTTGCGGAAGCCCTTCGGCCAGAGCGGCCGGATCGGACGGTCGATCATGCGGGCCGTGAGCGTCGCCCGCTCGGTCGCGCGGCCCTCGCGCTTGAAGAAGCCGCCGGGGATCTTCCCGGCCGCGTACATCCGCTCCTCGACATCGATCGTGAGCGGAAAGAAATCGGCGTCGGCGCGTGCCTCTTGGCGACCGACCGCCGTCGCGAGGATCATCGTGTCCCCGCTGCGGACGACAACCGCGCCGTCCGCCTGCTTTGCGAGCTTGCCCGTCTCGAAGCGCAGCTCGGCTGCGCCCACGTCGACGGAGACCGTGGCCTCACGCCCGGTGCTGATCGTGCTCATTCGTCGTCTGTCCCTTCCGTCTTTCGTTCTGGCGGAAGGTGGAGGTTTGAGCCAGCTCCGCGCATTCCACGGCGGAACTCGATCAAACGTCCACCCTCCGTCCCCGTTGGCTCGCCCGCCCTAGCGGCGCAGGCCGAGCTCCTTGATGAGGGCGCGATAGCCCTCGAGGTCCTTGCGCCGCAGATAATCCAGGAAGCGGCGGCGGCGGCCGACGAGCTTCAGGAGCCCGCGCCGCGAGTAGTGATCCTTCGGGTGCGTCCGCAGGTGCTCGGTGAGCTCGTTGACGCGGCGCGTGAGCATCGCAACCTGGACTCCGGTCGAGCCGGTGTCCGTCGACGATGCCCCGTGCTTCGAGATCAACTCCTGCTTCGCTTCCTTGGTGAGAGCCATGTCACTCCTCTCGATCGATGCGTCTCCGCGATCCCCGCGCGGCGTGAAGGAAGTACACGGCCGGCCGAGACTGCGGTCGCATGTGAGTGTAGCTGCGGGCCGCCCCTGTCAGGCACATCCTCGCTTCGCGAGAATGTGCCTAGGTCCAACTTGATGGGTCACGTCCCCTTACGTCTTCTGCGTGTCGCCAACCCCCTGGTGCGCGCGATCCTGCGGTCGCCGGCTCACCGGCTCCTGAGTGGGCGGCTCGTCCTGCTCGCCTACCGGGGGAGGCGCACCGGCCGGACGTACGAGATCCCGCTTCGCCATGCAGAGACCGCCGACGGACGACTCGTGGCGGTCGCCGTGCGCCCCGAGCAGAAGCTGTGGTGGCGCTCTCTCGTCGAGCCGACGCCGGTCGCTCTCGTGTTCCGCGGCGATCGACTCGAGGCAACTGCAGAGCTGGCCGACGGCGCCGAGCGCGCGGCGGCACTGGCCAGCTATGTTGCCGGGTCGCGCCGGGTCGCGAGCCTGACGGACGATGCCGCGGTCGTCGTCTTCTCCCCGCGGCGATAATCCTCTGGTGCGTCTCTACGGCGATCTTGCGCCCTGGTTCCACCTTCTCACCTCACCGGCCGACTACGAGGTCGAGGCCGCTCGCTATCGGGACGAGATCCTCGGGGCGCTTCCCGAGGCGCGGACGCTGCTAGAGCTCGGCTCGGGCGGCGGAAACAACGCGTCGCACCTCCGTACGCACTTCAGCTGCACCCTGTCCGATCTCTCACCGCAGATGCTCTCGCTGAGCCGGACGCTCAACCCGGAGTGCGAGCACGTGCTCGGCGACATGCGGACGCTTCGGCTCGGACGGCAGTTCGACGTCGTCTTCGTCCACGACGCAGTGATGTATCTCGCGAGCGAGGACGAGCTGCGTGCATGCCTCGGAACGGCGTACGCCCATCTCCGCCCGGGCGGCGTCGCGCTCTTCGCGCCCGATTTCACCCGCGAGACGTTCGTCCCGGGCACGGATCACGGTGGTCATGACGGCACCGACGGCCGCGCGCTCCGGTATCTCGAATGGACGACCGATCCGGACCCCGCCGACACGACGTTCGAGGTCGACTACGCCGTCTGTCTCCACGAGCCGGGGCAACCGCCGAGGGTCGTGCACGACCACCACGTCGAAGGTCTCTTCCCCGAGCACACGTGGCTCCATCTCCTGGAGGCGGTGGGCTTCGCAGCCCGACTCGTCCCCGGCGATCCAGCGGACGACGATCGCTCGCAGCCGCTCTTCGTCGGCCGGCGGCGCCTGTAGGGCGAGATATCTCGCCCCTACGACCCCGGGCTCCCCGCCGAGTCCCCTCCTTCGTCGGCCGCAGGCACCGGCCACCCCGCCAAACCCCGTCCTCGTCGATGGGCAGGCCCGTAGGGTCGAGATCTATCTCGCCCTCGCCCTTACGACACGGGACGCACCGCTGCGCGGGTCGCTTCGACGTCGCGCGCGATCTGGTCGACGAGCTCGACCTCGCTCGCGAAGACCTGCTCGTCGCGCAGTCGCTCCCACAGCTCGACGATGAGCCGCTTGCCGTAGAGATCGCCCTCGAAGTCGAGCAGGTAGGGCTCGATCCGGCGTTCCGTGCCCCCGTAGTGCGGATTCGTGCCGATCGAGACCGCCGCGCGATGGCCCAGCGCCGCGCCCGCATAGATGCCGAAGTGCGGACAGACGAGCTCCGGCCCGAGCGCGATGTTGGCCGTCGGGTATCCGAGCGTGCCACCGCGCTGATCGCCGGCGACGACCATCCCGTCGAGCTCGAACGGGCGCCCGAGCATCCCGGCGGCCGCGTCGAGGTCCGCGCGCCGCACCGCCTCGCGGATCGCCGAGGAGGACACGCCCGGCACCTGGTCGACCCGAAGCAGGTCGAGACCGGCTGCAGCGAGCGTTTGGCGGGATCCCTCTCGCCGGTGCCCGAACTGGAAGCTCTCCCCGGCGGCGACCGCCTGCGCCCCGATCCCGTGCAGGTAGGTCGCGACGAACTCGGTGGGTTTGAGGCGCATGAACTCGGGCGTGAACGCGGCGACGAGTGTCTCCGCGACTCCCATGGCAGCGAGGAGCTCGAGCCGCCGCTCGAGCGTCGAGATCAGCTCGACCCGGTTCCCGAGGGCGATCCGTGGATGCGGGTCGAGCGTGATGACCGTCGGCTCGAGACCCGAGTCGAAGAGCGCTCGGACGACTGCGACGTGACCACGGTGCACGCCGTCGAACGTGCCGAGCGCGACCGCCCGAGGTCGACGCTCGAGCTGGGCGGGAGCATGGACGATTCTCATCGCACGGTCGCCAGTCGGGCGAGAGCGTCGTCGAGCGGCAGGATGTGTGTCTCGTTCGCCTCGTCGACCGCGAACGGTCCGACCTCCGTTCGCCGCAACGTCGTGCAATGGCCACCGAGGGCGTCGGCCAGCGACCGCACGTAGGTGCCGGAGCCGACGAGCAGGTCGAGCCGCGCGACGCCGGCCCCGTAGGCGACGAGCTCGAGCTCCTGCACCCGCATCGCCCGTGTCGGCATCGCGACCGCCACGCCCTTGCGATGCAGCCGGTAGGCCCGCTCGCCGTCGATCTTGACCGCGGACGCCGCGGGAATCGGCAGCTCGACGGTGCCGCGAAGATCGTCGAGCGCCTCCTCGAGCGCAGTAACCGCCGGCGGCTCGTGCTCGTCGACCGCGTCACCTTCCGGGTCGCCCGTGGTCGTTCGTCCTCTCAGCTCGATGTCGGTCACATAGCGC
>JACDBY010000212.1 GCA_013694685.1 Actinomycetota bacterium | reverse complement strand
GACCTCGGCGCGCGTCGCGTCGATACGCGCGAGGATCCAGCGCTCTTCGAGGTCGCGCGGCGCGGCCTCGGAGCCCGCACCCCCGGCGTTCTGGAGGATCAACCGCGACACGTTCCAGAGCTTGTTCGCGAGCTTGCGCCCCTCCTCGATCGCCTTGTACGAGAAGCGGACGTCCTGTGTCGACGAGATCTTGAGCAACCCATATCGGGTCGCGTCTGCGCCGTACTGTTCGATCGGCTCCATCGGGTCGATGCCGTTGCCGAGGCTCTTCGACATCCTGCGACCGTCGAGCGCGAGCACCGTCGAGTGGATGATCACGTCGCCAAACGGGATCTCTTCCATCAGCTCGAGCCCGGAGAAGATCATGCGGTTCTCCCACAGGCGGATGATCTCACGGGCGGTGATGTTGAAGTCTCCGGGGTAGAACCGCCGTAGGTCCGGCGTGTCTTCGGGCCAGCCGAGCGTCGCGAACGGCCAGAGCGCGGACGAGAACCAGGTGTCAAGGACGTCCTGATCCCGCTTGAGCTCCGTCGAGCCGCACTCGGCGCAGGCATCGGGGTTCGACTCCGCGACCGTCGTGTGACTGTTCGCGCAGTACCAGGCCGGGATCTGATGGCCCCACCAGATCTGCCGGGAGATGTTCCAGTCGGGCGCGTGCTCCAAGGAGTCGATGGCGAAGCGGTGCTGCGACTCCGGGTGGTAGCGAACGCGTCTCGAGCGAAGGGCTTCCAACGCCGGCTTCTTGAGCTCTTCCATGCGGCACCACCACTGGAGCGAGATCAGCGGCTCGATCCGGCTCTCGCAGCGCTCGCAGACCGAAATGGTGTGTCGGTACGGCTCGCGCTTCTCGAGCAGGCCGCGCTCCTCGCACCAGGCGAGCACCAACGCACCGGCCTCGCCCTGCGTCATGCCCGCGACCTCGGGGACAGCGCAGTTCATGCGCCCGTCGGGACCGATGACCATCGGCTCGGGGAGCCCGTGCGCGCGCCCGATTTGAAAGTCGGTCGCGTCGTGGCCAGGAGTGACCTTGAGCGCACCCGTGCCGAACTCCGGCTCGACGCGCTCGTCGGCGACGATCGGCACGCGCCGTTCGACGAACGGCACGACCGCTTCCCTGCCGACGAGGTCGCGGTACCGCTCGTCCTCCGGATGGACGGCGACCGCAACGTCCGCGAGGATCGTCGCCGGCCGGACCGTCGCGACGGTGATGTGGCGCTCCTCCCCGGCGAGCGGGTAGCGGATGAAGAAGAGTTCGTCGTCGGTCTCGACGTGGTCGAGCTCGAGGTCGGAGAGCGAACTCTCGTGGTAGGGGCACCAGTTGACGATGCGGTGGTCTCGGTAGAGGTAGCCCTTGCCCCAGAGGTGCACGAAGTACCGCAGCACGGCGCGGACGTACCCCTCGTCCATCGTGAAGCGCTCGCGACGGTAGTCCATCGACGCGCCCATGCGCCGGAACTGGCTCATGATCGTGCCGCCGTACAGGCGCAGCCACTCCCAGACGCGCTCCTCGAACGCGTTGCGGCCCAGCGCTTGACGTGAGCCACCCTCCCGCTCGAGAGCTTTCTCGACCACGCTCTGCGTTGAGATTCCGGCGTGGTCGTACCCGGGCTGGAAGAGGCAGTTGTGCCCCTGCATGCGTCGCCAGCGGATCAGCGTGTCGGCGAGCGCGAGCTGGAGCGCGTGGCCGAGGTGCAGCTCACCAGTGACGTTGGGAGGCGGGAACGCGACGACGAACGTCTCTCGCGGGTCGTCGGCCTCGGCCGCGTACAGGCGCTCCTCCTCCCAGGTCTGCTGCCAGCGCCTCTCGACGCCCTCGGGGCTGTAGAGCGGATCCATGGGCGGTGAGTCTAGAAAGGAGGGGTCGCGGCGCGGGTCTACGTTTAGACGCGGACGCGCCGCGGGGTTACCGGGGACAACGAGGAAGCCTTCGCATCGCGACGCATCGGCCGAGAGTAGCAGATATCTCATTTGATATCGTGGCCAAATGACCGCAGGCGAGCTCCTCCGCGAGACGCGGCGACGCCACCGCTTGACCCAGCGTCAGCTCGCCGCGAGAGCGCGGACGTCGCAGGCGGCGATCTCCCGGATCGAGCGCGACGTCGTCTCTCCTTCGATAGCGACACTCGCCGAGCTCCTGTGGCTGATGAACGAGGAGCTCGTGCTCGCCGCGGAGCCTGTCGACTGGGGCTTTGACGTGACGCTCAACCGAGCGCGACTCGCCATGTCCCCCGACGAACGAGTGCGACGAGGAGTCGTTCACTCCCGCCGCATGAATGAGATCAGGGGAGTCGCGCAGCGTGTCAGATCCTGAGTTCGATCCGGGGCCGATCTTCGAGGTGCTCGACCGACACGGCGTGAACTTCGTGGTCATCGGAGGCCTCGCCGGAGTCGCACACGGGTCGGCGTACAACACCGAGGATGTCGACGTCGCCTACGAGCGATCGCAGGAGAACCTTTCGAGGCTCGCCGGGGCACTCGTGGAACTCGGTGCGACGCTCAGGGGTGCACCGCCTGGACTGCCGTTCCAGCTGGACGCGCAGACCCTTGGCGCCGGAATGAACTTCACCTTCGACACGCGCTACGGC
>JACDBY010000205.1 GCA_013694685.1 Actinomycetota bacterium | reverse complement strand
CCGCCGCGTCGTGCGTCCGGCGGAAGGGGAGGCCGACGAGGCGGAGCCGTACCTGGCGCACACCGAGGGTGAGGTGCTCGTCAACTCCGGCGAGTTCGACGGGCTGCCGGCCCCGGAGGGCGGCCGTCGGATCGTCGAGCGGCTCGAGGCAGAGGGCAGCGGCCGCCCCGCCGTGAACTTCCGGATCCGCGACTGGGGCTTTTCTCGGCAGCGCTACTGGGGCTGCCCGATCCCGGTGGTCTATTGCGACGTCTGCGGGATCGTGCCCGTGCCCGACGAACAGTTGCCTGTGCTCCTTCCCGACATCGAGGACTACAAGCCGAAGGGCAGACCGCCGCTCGCGCAGGCCGAGGAGTGGGTGAACGTCCCGTGCCCTGCCTGCGAGGCGCCCGCACGCCGCGAGACCGAGACGATGGACACATTCGTCGACTCCTCCTGGTACTTCCTGCGCTACTGCGATCCGTGGAACGACGAGGCGCCGTTCGAGCGCGCTGCTGTCGACTACTGGAACCCGATCGACCTCTACATCGGCGGCGTCGATCACGCGACGGTGCACATGATCTACGCCCGTTTCTGGATGAAGGTCCTGAACGACCTCGGGCTGATCGGCTTCCGAGAGCCGTTTGCGCGCTTCTACTCGAACGGGTGGGTGACCCTCGGCAATGTCAAGATCTCGAAGCGCGCCGGGAACGCGATCGGCCCCGAGCAGTTCGTGGAGATGCACGGGGCCGACGCGTGCCGGCTGAACATCCTCTTCCTCGGCCCGGCGAACGAGGACATGGAGTGGACGGAGTCGAGCATCGAGGGGATGGCGCGTTTCGTCCGGCGGCTGTGGCGGGTCGCCTTGGAGGTGTGCGAGCTCGCGCCCGAGGGCGAGCCGGTCGATGACGCGCTCGCACGCAAGGCGCACGCGACGATCGCGAAGGTGACCGACGACGTCGGGCGCCGGTTCGCGTTCAACACCGCGATCGCGGCGGTCATGGAGCTCGTCAACGAGTTGTCGCGCGACACCGGTGGTCGCTCGGCTCGCTTCGCGGCCGAGACGGCGGTCTCGCTCCTGCAGCCGTATGCGCCGCACGTCACCGAGGAGCTCTGGGAGCGGCTCGGTCGTTCGCGTCTCTGGACCCAGCCGTGGCCGGCGGCCGACGCGGCCCTGCTCGAGCACGAGACGATCGAGATCGCGGTTCAGGTGAACGGCAAGCTGCGCGACCGACTGCACGTGCCTGCCGGGACGTCCGACGACGAGTTGATCGCTCTGGCGCTCGCGTCCGAGCGCGTGCGGGCGCACATGAACGGTGATCCCCGGCGCACGATCGTCGTGCCGGGGCGCCTCGTGAACGTCGTCGTGTAGCGCTGGTCAGAGGTCGAGCTCGACCACGACCCCGAGATGATCCGACGGCAGGAATCCGAGCGGATCCGCTCGGTGTCCCAGCGTCGCGGCGCCTCGAACGCCGACCTCGAGCCCACCGGCTCCGACGAGCACGTAGTCGAGCCGAACACGAGGCTCCGGATTCGGCATCGTGTTGCCGGCAGCCGCTGAGGCGTCGGTCAGACCGGCGGACAGGAGATCCTCCACGACAGGGTCCCCAGGCGGCGCGTTCAGGTCACCGCAGACGAGAAGCGGCGGCTCGAGCGAGCCGACCGCGTTCGCCAGCTCGCGGACGACCGGGGCGCGATCGCCGCTCCGACCGAGCGGCAGGTGAAAGGTGACGAACGTCAGACGGCGGGCACCGGCGTCGAGCTCCACGACGAGCGGCGGAGGGTAGTCGAATGTCTCGACCCCGAGCTGCAGCCGGCGAGCCGCGACGACGGGCGAGCGGGAGAGAACAGCCAGCCCGCGCGGGTGGTCGTCCTCGCAGACATGCATCCCGAGCCGGTCCGCGAGCTCCGCCGCGCAGCTTCTGCCGTCCGGCTGTCGGGTGTTCTCCTGGAGAGCAACCACATCGGCGCCGATGCGCGCGAGCTCGGCCACGAGCAACGGCGCGCGGCACTTCCAGGCGTGGACGGGATCGTCTTCACGGGAGGCGGGTGATCCGGGGAGCGCACCCCGAGCGATCCCTCGCTCGCGCGTATAGGTACCTGGGGCATTTCCACCCCACAGGTTCCAGGTTGCAACCACACACCGTCCGCCAGGCACGCGCCGATCGTGCCCGATGCGCCTCGGGGGAGTCGCCGGCACACATTCGGCACGAAGTCGACACACACCCGTGACTGGTTGGGCGCGACCCTGGCTGGATGATCAACCTGACGCGCACGCAAGTCGCGCTGCTCCTCGTGCCGCTCCTCGTGCTGCTCACCGTCGCGGGCTCGCAGCTCGCCGGTGTCGGGGCGAGCGAGGGGCCCTCGCAGGCAATGCCGCTGACGCGGGTCGAGTCGGACGCGACCGGCGGCGCCGGCTCAGCGCCAAAGCTCGTCGTCCACGTCGTCGGGGCGGTGCGACGGCCGGGGCTCTTTCGGGTGACAGAGGGGTCGCGCATCGCCGACGCGCTCTCGAGGGCCGGTGGCCCGACGAAGCGGGCCGACCTCACGGCCGTCAACCTGGCGGCGCCCCTCGTGGACGGCCAGCAGGTCGTCGTCCCTGTTCACCTCCCGGCCGGCGTTACTCCACCGGCCGGGACGAGCCCGCCCGGGGGCAAGGTGAGCCTCGGCCTCGCGACGCTCGAGGAGCTCGACGAGCTTCCCGGGATCGGTCCAGTGACGGCGCAGAAGATCGTCGACTGGCGCACCTCACACGGCCCGTTTCGCACGGTCGAGGATCTCGACGACGTGCCGGGAATGGGCCCGGCGCGGATCGAGCAGCTGCGGGAGCTCGTCACACCGTGAGTCGCGCCCGCACCCTCGAACGGGCGCTCCTGACGTCGTGGCCGACGCTGCTTGTTGCGGCGGCGTGCACCGGGATCGCGGGCTCACAGTGGGTGCGACCACCGGCGGAGATCCTTGCAGTCGTCATCGGCCTCAGCCTCGGAGCCGCGATCCTCCTGGTCCGTGCGGCGCGGCTCGGGTTCGCGGCGGTGGCACTCGTCGGGCTCGGCCTATGGTGGGGAGGTCTGCGCGGCGAGGCGCTCGAGCAGAGCGTGCTCGCGGCGCGTATCGGGGAGTCGGCCTCGGCCCGCGTCGTCGTCACCGGCCCGGTTCGTCGGACGCCGTTCGCGATCCGTGTCCCTGCGGAGGTCGTCCGCTTCGGGACAACGCGCTTTCGTGAGCGCGTACTCCTCGAGCTGCCGCCCGAGCGTGCGCCCCCGCAGGGTGCCGTCCTTGAGT
>JACDBY010000196.1 GCA_013694685.1 Actinomycetota bacterium | reverse complement strand
GACCTCGTCCAGCGTGTGTCGGTGAAGACGAGTGCACGAGGCTCGTCTCGCATGTGCGCGAGCCCGAAGAAGGCGTCCTCGATCTGACGTAGGCCGGATCGCGACGACGCGTGGTCGTGGTGCGCGGTCGCGAGATACGGGGCTTGGAGAACGCTCGCGACCGCCAGCGCACCGGTCGTCCGAGCCGCCGGTGAGGGCGATCGCACCCGCGTGGCCCGGCTCGAGCATGTGCCGCTCGGCGAGCTTCACGAGGTAGCTCGGCGTCATCGAGCAAGCCAGTCGGCAAGGAGGTCGTTCGCCTCTTGTGGCCTCGCGCCGTTGCGTCCCTCCCACACGCCGAACAGCCCTCTGCCGGCCCGCCTGCGCGCGCAGGATGAGCGACTACGACGCGCCTGCCCACGCGGCAGGTGATCGAGCGCGACGTCGATGTCGTCCCGCAGCGGCTCACGCACACCCACGTGCAGGTGCTCGTCGGTGCTTCGAACGTCCGCTACCCTGTGTTCAGCGTTCCCGTGTTCCGACTCCCGCACGAGCCCGCCACTTGTTGCTTTGGGGAGTTCTTTGGAGGGAGCACCACCATGAAGAAGAGCATGAGGCGAGTCCTCGAGCGGCTGCGCGCGTTGCTGGGTGGAAGGTTCGGCGGACGGACGGCCGTTCGCGATGACGTGCAGTCGCCGCAGCGGATGCAGGCGGGGTCGGCCCCCGCGCGCTCCGGCCCTCACGGTTAGGGCGCACAGCAAGCGTCTCCACCTATCCGCCGTCGGAGCAGCCCACCGGCGTTCGTCAGGCGTCGCTCGGAAGGCGCGAGTACACGGCGAGATCCGCCCGGAGCCCGTCCTTGAAGCTCGTCGAGCGAAGCACCCCCTCGCGCACGAAGCCGCACCGCTCCGCGAGGCGGGCCGACGCCTCGTTCGAGACGTCAATCCGCAGCTCGACTCGCTCCAGTCCCAGCGGCCCGAGGCACCAGCCGGTCAGCAGCTCGAGCGCGCGCCGAGCGACCCCGCGCCCGCGTGCGGAGGGCGCGACGATGTAGCCGATCTCCGCTTCTCGTCCCTCGTCGTCGTAGCGGACGAGCGCGATGAAGCCGAGGAACGCACCGCGCTTGCTCGTCTCGATCGCGAACCCGCCGAGGTCGCCGTTCAGCCAGCCCGCGACGTAACGATCGACCCACGCCGTCGCGGCGTCGTCGGAGAGCGGCGCGCGGACATACGTGAAGCGCGCCACGTCCTCGTCGTCGCCGAGCGCACGCATCGCCGGCACGTGCGTGCGACGCAGGGGCTCGAGACGGACGACGCCGTCGTCGAGCGGCGGATCGGGTGGGGCCAGGCGCGCGATGACGGCCGTCCCGCCTACGCGGAGGCGCCTGCCGCGGCGCGTCCGTACAGCAGCTCGCGTATTCGCTCCCCCGAGCCGAGCACGTCGAGCGTCCGCTCGACCGACCCGGCGATCGCGGCGGCGAGCGAGTCGGCGCCGCCGAGGGCCACGAGCGTCTCGGGCGGCACGAACTTGAGCAGCAGGTCGGGCGTGCCGGGCGGCACGGCAGCGAAGTGGACGGTGAGCAGGCCGTGCTCCTGGAGCAGCTGCATCGCGAGGGCGGCCGTCGCCTCGACCGGGACGATCCCCTCGCCTTCGCCCACGCTCGCGCCCGCCAGGAGGTCCTCTCCGCGGAGCTTGATCGTGAAGGGGGTGCGGGTGACGGCATCTCCGAGCCTCGCCGCGAGCGCATCGCCGAGCTCCTGCGTGGTCGCGACGAGCTCCCGTACGCGATCGGGGCGGTACTGCTCGAGGCTGCGGACGGCCGCCGGGAGCAGCATCGGTCGCGCCTCGAGGCCCAGCTCAATGGCACGGGCCCGGATCGTGTCGACGAGGTCGCGGCGGCCGGCGAGCAGCCCGAGCCGCGGGCCGGTGACGCCGTACTTGTCGAGCCCGGTGACGCCGACGTCGGCGCCGAGCTCGAGCGTACGGGGCTGCCCGAGCACCGCCGGACCGACGCGTGCCCCACCCGCGTCGTCGACGACGAGCACGACACCGCGGTCGCGGGCTACCTCGACGATCGCGGCGAGTTCGTCGCCGGGCAGCGCCTCGTACGTGACGGCGAG
>JACDBY010000195.1 GCA_013694685.1 Actinomycetota bacterium | reverse complement strand
GGCTCCGATCGCGCTGAGCGTCGAGCCGGGTCAGCGCAGGCGATCGACCCGTAGCGCGGCCCGCGACCCACACCGATACCGTGCGGCGATGGATGATCAGGAGACGTACACGGGCAGTGACTTCTACTGCGACGTGGCGATCCCACACGCCGAGCGACTCGCGGTCGTGCATGAGTCCGACGCCGTGCTGGCCTTCCATCACACCCGACCCGCCTGGAAAACGCACTACGTGTGATACCGAAGCGACACATCGCGTCGTTAACCACGGTCACGGAATCAGACGAGCCGGTCGTGCGCGAGCTGCTATCGGTCGTTCAGGAACTGGCACGACAGGTCGAGACATCGCAGGGTGCCGCGCGCGTGCTCACCAACCTGGGTGACTACCAGGACTCCAAGCATCTTCACGTTCACGTCGTGAGCGGTCCACGCCGGTGACGGACCGCCGGCGAACCTCAGTCGCGGCTGGCCGAGTCGTTCAGCAGCCGAGCGCTGCGTTCAGCGCGCGGCAAGCGTGCGCCATCCGAGCCGGGGTCAACGTGGCCACGCGCCGGCGCAGAGCCGAGCGATGAAGCGTATGGAGATTGTCGAAGTTGACGACACACGCCGATGGGACTCCGTCTTCGGCAGGTGTCAGCTCGAGCTCCGAGACGAGACCGCGGACCGTTCGCGTCAGGGCTGCGACGACGACGCTCTCGATGCGATCCGCAACGGGATCGCGCGTCACGACGAGAACGGGACGATCGCCTCCCGGCGTCGTGGCGAACCAGATCTCACCCCGCTGCATCGGCCCAGTCCGACCAGGCCTCGGCGGGGCCCCAGTCGGCGATCGTTTCGAGGGTGCGCTCGTCCTCGGTGCGTGGGAGGGCGACCCACGCGTCGATGTCGCGCTCGCCGGCCAGGCGCACGAGATGGAGGCGAAGAGCGTCCCGAAGAAGCCACGAGCGATCGACTCCGAGCGCCTTGGCCCACCGTGTGACCGACGCCGCGTCGTCGGAAGAGACTCTGAAACTCATCATTGTCATACACGTATCATACTTAGTATGACAAGCAGGTCGGGCTCGCTTGGCGTGCGATAGGCCAGAATCATCTACGTGACGCTCTGGTCCGGTCGCGTCGGCACCTCCCTCGACCCCGCGGTCTGGAAGCTCCTGCGCGCGCATGACGCCGAGTTGCTCCCGTATGACTGCCAGGCGACCGCCGAGCACGCGGGACGGCTCCACGGCGCGGGGCTCCTCGAGGCGGACGAGCTCGTCGAGGTCGAGGGGCGACTCGAGGAGATCGCCCGGGACCCGTCGGCAATCCTCGAAGCGGACGAGGACGTCCACTCCGCGATCGAGCGCCTGCTCGGGCCGCTCGGGCTCAAGATCCATGCGGGGCGATCGCGGAACGACCAGGTTGCTGCGGCGCTTCGGCTCTACGTCGTCGACGCCTGTGCCGAGGCGCGCGAGGAGATCGATGCGCTTGCCCTCGTGACGCTCTCGTTCGCCGAGACCGAGGCCGCGACTCTCATGCCGGGCTACACCCACCTCCAGCGTGGACAGCCGGTGACGCTCGGTCATCACCTGCTCGCCTGGGTCGAGATGCTCGACCGCGACCGGACGAGGTTCGCCGCGGCGGGTGCAGCGGCGACTCCGAGCCCCCTTGGAGCGGGCGCGCTCGCCGGCTCGACGCTCGGGATCGACCCGCCTGACGGACAGGTCTCGAACTCGATCGACGCCGTCTCGGATCGCGACTTCGCGCTCGACTACCTCTACGCGGCGGCGATGCTCCACCAGCACCTGTCGCGGATCGGTGAGGAGATCGTGCTGTGGGCCACCTCCGAGTTCAGCTTCGTGAAGCTGCCGGAGGCCGCCTCGACCGGTTCCTCGATGATGCCGCAGAAGCTCAACCCGGACGTCGCGGAGCTCGTCCGCGGCAAGGGGGGGACGGCGCTCGGCCGGCTGGCGGGGCTCCTCGCGACGGTCAAGGGTCTCCCGCTCGCGTACGACCGCGACCTCCAGGAGGACAAGGCGCCGGTCTTCGCCGCGCGGCGGGACGTGCAGCTCGCCCTCCAGGGGATGACCGTGCTCATGAGCGGGCTCGAGGCGAACCGCGAGCGGCTCGCCGAGGCTGCGGGCGATCCCCTGCTCCTCGCGACCGACGTCGCCGAGGATCTCGTCAAGGGCGGGCTCTCGTTCCGCGAGGCCCACGAGCAGGTGGCGGCCTCGGTGCGTGACGGGTCGTACCGGCCTGTAGGCACCGCGGCCGAGAGCATCGCGGCGCGTCACGCGCCCGGCCCGGCCGACGTGACCGACGCGATCGTCGCCGCGCGCAGGCGCTTTCGCGCGGGGCACTAGATGCTGGACAGGTCCGGCACCTACGTACGCGGTTTCCGGGCGAGACGTTAGGAGACGCCGCACTAGGCCCTGTGACGAAATCCGCGCCGGTGACGTACTTCGGGTGCAACCGCGACCGGAGGGACGAACCACATGAAGCGCATCGCATTCGCAGCCGGACTGCTACTCCTCGCCGTCGCGCTCGCTGGCGCGCTGCGGCCGGACGGTGCCGCTGCTGTCGACTCGGACGACCTCGACACCGTGACCGTGACCGGAACGGGCGTCGTTCTCGCCGTGCCCGACCGGGCGCAGGTCTCTGCCGGCGTCGAATCCCGGGCGCCGACGGCAAGGGGCGCCCTCGCCGCCAATGCGGCCGCGATGCGAAAGGTGCTCGACGCCCTGCGCGCTAGGGGCGGCAAGGACGTGACCACGCAGACCGTGTCACTCTCGACCGCCTTCGACCGGAACGGGCAGCCCGACGGCTTTGTCGCCTCGAACATCGCCTCGGCCGAAACGAGCCTCGACGGAGTGGGCGCGCTGATCGACGCCGCTGTCGGCGCGGGCGCGAACTCCGTCAACGGACCGTCGCTCTCGCGCTCCGACGCCGAGAAGCTCTACCGCCAGGCGCTCGAGCGGGCCGTCGCGGACGCGAAGAAGCGTGCCGGCGTCCTGGCCGCCGCCGCAGACCGCAGCCTCGGCGCAGTGACGTCAATCTCGGAGGCGAGCGGGGTGGCGATCCCGTTCGCGGCGAAAGAGTCCGCGGCGGCAGACTCGACCCCGGTCGTCTCGGGATCCCAGGAGACCACCGCCACGGTGAGCGTCGTCTACTAGCTCCGCTGACAGGCACCGGCGCGGACAACGCTTGTGTTGAATCAACACAAGCGTTGTCCGCCTGCCTGATCGCTGTCGCCAGGGTCAGCCGGGTGCCGTCGCCGGCTCGCTCGCCGGTGCGGGC
>JACDBY010000185.1 GCA_013694685.1 Actinomycetota bacterium | reverse complement strand
GCACGTGGGAGCCGGTGAGCGGGGGTGCGAGAACATCGACCGGGAGCACGAGCGACGCGCCTGCCGGGAGCATCGCGGGAAGCCCGGTGCGCAACCCTTCGGCGACGACGCTCCCGCCCGTGTCGTCGAGCCAGCGGTAGGCGACCGCCACGGCAGGCCAGCCGACACCGCCCTGCGGCCACGTGTGCGTGCCGTGGTTCTCGATGCGCACGACGACTCCGCGCTGCTCGCCGAGGGCGAAGGGCTCGAGCCCGGCCACCACCTCGAGGCGACCGCGGTAGAGCGCCTCGGTCGCCGGCGCAGCGTGCCAGTGAGCGTCGATCTCCTCCCTCGTCGCCCGGCGGAGGGGTCCGGCGGTCGGTCGTGGCTCCGGCGAGGGATCGAGCTCCAGCAGTCTCGCGATCGTCTCGCGATCTGGAGAGTCGACGCTCGTCAGCTCGACGCCGGAGCGGTCCTCCGGCAGGAAGTACGCGTCGTTCATCGGTAGACCCGCGACCCGCCGCCCGGGATGCACTGCCTCGTACCGGCGTACCTTGGCGCGCCGGCGCTCGACTGTCGAGAGCAGGAGGTCGGTGTGGTAGAGCGGCGCCTCGAGATAGCGATGCGGGCCGATTGCCTGGATCGGCCAGTGGGTGATCCCCGGGAACCAGACGAGCCGCGGGTCGTTGACGACGAGTCGGAGCTGATAGTCGGGCACCCACGGGGGGCCCTCTAGCAGGCTCGCGGCGTCCTGCCAGAGCGTTCGCCGTGGAACGTAGCAATGGGTCACCGAGCTGTCGGCGATGACCTCGCGAACGGAGCGGACGAGCGCGTCTGACGGGATCTCGTCGTCGTCGACCCAGAGGATCCAGTCGCAGGTACAGAGCGAGTGGATCCACCCGACGGGTCGGTCGACCGGATCGACGTACGGATAGTGGACGAGGACATCGGCGACCTCCTCCAGGGGATGGGCGAGGTCGGCGTCGACGGACGCGTCGAGACCCACCACGATCTCGTCCGCGACCTCGCGCAGCAGAGCGAGCTGCGCGGCGACGCGCGCCGTCGGGCCGCGTGTGAGACAGCACACCGACAGCGTCGGGTTCCCCCTGAGCGCAGTTCGCCGCACGAGCGCGCACAGGATAGGCACCGGTCGGGTCGGCCGCTACCCTTCCCGCAGCGTGAACGCGGTCGTCACGATCGCCGCCCTGCCTGTGGCGGCGCTCGCCCTGTGGGCTCTGCTTCGCGCTCCGGCCGCCGCCTCCCGGCTCGTCGCCCAGCCAACCGGCGAGCGCTGGCACGAGCGCGCGACGCCGACTTTCGGCGGGGTCGGAATGGGCGCGGGTCTCGCGGCCGGGGTGCTGCTCGCGCTCCTCGTCGGCGCGATCGAGCCGTCGTGGGAGCTGGGCGGGATCGTCGCGGGCTGCGCGATCGTCTTCCTCGCGGGTCTCGTCGACGATGTCTGGCACCTCAGCCCGCTCGCGAAGCTCGCCGCGCAGTTCGGCGCGGCCGGGATCGCGATCGCGTCGGGTCTGCGCGTCGAGCTCGTCGCGAACGACGTCATCGGCGTGGCGATCGCACTCTTGTGGCTCGTCGGGATCACGAACGCCTTCAACCTGCTCGACAACATGGACGGGCTCGCGGCGACGCTCGCGGCGGTCGCCTGTGTCTATTTCGCGATCGACGCGGCGACCGTGCACGAGAACGACCTCGTGCTCGTGCTCGCGCTCTCTCTCGCATTCGCGTGCGCCGGCTTCCTGCCGTTCAACTTGAGACCCGGGAACGCCGCGCGGACATTCATGGGCGACGCCGGCAGCCAGCTCATCGGCTTCCTCCTCGCGGTGCTCGCGCTCGCCTCGAGCTGGACGACCGCCGGAACGACGGTGGCGACGATGGTGCTCCCGCTTCTCGTGCTGGCGATCCCGATTCTCGACACCACCCTCGTCACGATCAGGCGGCTGGCGGAGCGGCGTCCCGTGACACAAGGGGGTCGAGACCACACGTCCCACCGGCTCGTCTACTACGGGCTCTCCGAGACGCGGGCCGTCGCGCTCCTGACGTTGATCGCGGTCGCGCTCGGCGCCACCTCGGTGGCCTACAACGTGCTCGACCGGCCGGCGATCACGGCGCTCGGGGTCCTCGTCACCTTCGCGCTGCTCGTCCAGTTCGGGAGCTTCCTCGCGGAGCTCTCGGAGGACGCACGCCGCGGCCGGCCGGGCGACACGAGCCTCCGGCACGCGATCTCCGTCCAGCCACGGCGCCTGCTCGAGCTGCTCGCCGATGCCACGTTCGTCGTCGGCGCGCTCGTGCCCGCCTACATGCTCTCTGTCAGCGGGCCGGGAACCGAGCGCCAGCGTGGAACCGTCCTTGCCATCGTCCCGATCCTTCTGGGCACGACCTACGTGGTCTACGTGCTCGTCGGGGTCTATCGGCGCGCGTGGCGGTACGCGACCCTCCGCGATCTCGGTCTGATCGCCCTCGCTTCGGTCAGCGCCACGCTCGTCGCGCTGGGGATCGTCGTCGCGACACGTGACCTCGGCGATCTTTCCGCGCGCATCTTCCTCTTCTACGGGATCGCGGCCGCGGCGCTCGCCGCAGGGTCGCGTGCACTCGTTCGCCTCGTTCCCGAGGCGGGCGGGGGCTCCGAGGACGACAGGCGGCGCGTACTCGTGGTGGGCGCGGGACGCTCGGGTCGGAGCCTCGTGCGCGAGCTCCACCGGGAAGGGATCGAGCACGTCGTGGGCTTTCTCGACGACAACCCGCGACTGCAGCGCCGCCGCGTGCAGGGGGTGGCCGTGCTCGGCACGACCGACGAGGTAGCCGCCGCGCTCGAGAGCTCGGGCGCGCACGAGCTCGTCGTCTCGATCCCGGATGCACCGGCAGCTCGCCTCGAGCTGGTCGCGGGCTCGTGCGCCGCAGCGGGCGTCGCGTACCGGATGGTTCGGCCGCGCTCTCCGTCGGCGACGACGCCGACGCGGGCGATCGCGGAGTGAGCGCCACCACCGTGGCCGCGTTCTCGCGTCCCGCCGTGCGCGTCCGCGACCGGATCGAGGCTCTGCTGCCGCTCGTCGGCGCCTATCTTCTCCTCGCGACGCTCTACGCGTGGCAGGCGTGGCGCCGCGAGACGCCGACGATCTTCACGGACGAGCTCGAGCTGACCCAGCTCGCCCGCTCGATCGCCGAGACGGGCGAGCCGGCGCGTCGCGGCGACCCGTACGGCTTCTCGAGCCTCGTCCCCTGGCTGACGGCGCCGTTCTGGTGGCTCGAGCCCGTCTCGAGCGCCTACGAGGCGCTGAAGACCGTGCAGGCCTTCGTCATGGCGACCGCGATCTTCCCCGCGTACAAGCTCGCGCGGATGGTCGTCTCGGAGGGATGGGCGCTCTTCGCGGCCGTCGCGACGATCGCGGCGCCGGCTCTCTCTTATGCACCGATCCTCGTCGAGGAGCCGTGGGCGTATCCCGCCGCGACGCTCGCGCTCTGGCTAGTGGTGCGAGCAATCGACGGGCCCACCCGTCTCTCGCTGGCGCTCGCGGTCGCTGCCTGCGTGTTAGCCGTCTCGATCCGCTCGCAGCTTGCCGCGCTCTTCGGTGCGCTCGCCTTCGGCCTTCTCTCGCTCGGCTGGCGCTCGTCGGCCATGCGTCGGTGGCGGACGTCCTGGAGCCGCTGGGACTGGGTTGGCGCCGTCGCGCTCGGGCTCGGGGCGCTGATCACGCTCGTCGCGTTCCTCGGTCACCGCTCGGACGAGTGGGAGCGCGTGACGACGCACTGGAAGGAACGGATGCTCGAGTACGGAAGCTGGGCGGGCGGCGCGTACGCGATCGGGATCGGCGTGCTGCCCGCGATCGCTCTTCTCGCCTTTCTCGCCGTCCCCGCGCCGGAGCGCGCCCGTCCGGGTGTCCGGGCTCTCGTCGTTGTCGCGGGGGGAGCGGTCGCGAGCTTCGCCTGGTACGCGGCGATCAAGGGCGCCTACCTCTCGACCGAGTTCTCGAGCCAGATCGTCGAGCGGAACCTGATCTATCTGAGCCCCCTCGCGTTCGTCGCGACCGCATACCTCCTCGAGCGGGCGGTCGCACCTGCCTGGGCTGTCGTGGTCTCGGGTCTCGCCATCCTCGGGATGATCCTCTGGCTGCCCCTGGATCGCGGCATCGACAGCTTTCCGTACTACGAGGCCCACGGGCTCGCGATCCTGGCGCTCGCGAACCGCGAGTGGTCGTGGCCCCTCGACCGGATCGAGCTTGCGCTCGTCGTCGTGGTCGTCCTCGCCGTCGCGGCCCTCCTTGCCCTCGGGACGCCCCTCCGGCGGCCGTCGTTCGCCGCCGGTGCCGCGGTGACTGCAGCCGCCGTGCTCGCGTGGAATGTCACCGCAGAGATCTACGCGGCAATCGGCGAGCACGACTTCAGCGCGCGGGTCGAGGCCAACCTGCCGAAGCCCAACGATTGGGTCGACAGAGCAGCGAGAGACGGCACCGTTGCGCTGCTCGGGGAGCGGCTGAGCGACAACCCGCTCGCGGGGACAACGGAGTTCTGGAACCGCTCGATCGTCAAGGTCTGGAGCGTCGACGGATCGGGGCCGGGCCCGGGCGACACGCTGACGCCCGACCTCGAGGACGTCGACGGGAGGCTCTTCCCGGATCCCGAGACCGACTTCGTGCTTGCGACGGACGGCGTCCAGGTCGTCGGTGAGGAGGTCGCCGAGAACGCTGCCGCGAATGCGAGGCTCGTCCGGCTCACCGGCCCCATCCGCCTGCGCTCGAACCGAGCCGGGATCACTGACGATGGCTGGACGCTCGGCGACCCCGGTGACGAGACCATCCCGGCACGCGCCGCCTACAACCGCTTCGACTTGTCGGACGGCGGGGTCGGGACGGCGATCGTGACACTCTCTCGCGAGACGTTCTGCCCCTCAGGCGTTCGACTCCCGGGTGTGGCCGAGGTGCGGATCGGCGAGCTCGGTCGCGGCGACGACAAGCAGCCGTCGATCGTCCGCCAGACCGCCTTCGAGCAGGTGTACGTCCCCGGCTGTGCCGTGCGCACGGTCGCGCTGCCGACCCCGACCGTGCCGTGGCGGATCGAGGTATCGACCGACACCTTCGTGCCCTCCGAGATCGACCCGAAGGGCTCCGCCGGCGAGCGGCGAGCACTCGGCGCACGGGTCTCGTTCGACGTGATGCCGCGTTAGCCGCGAACCGCGCCCACGAGATACGTGAAGCGCATGCGAAGCGCGATCCGCGCGAGAGGCCCCGAGCGCTCGAGCGCTTGCAGCACTCCGATCGCTGTCAGTGGCAACCGCTTGGTCTGGGGGACGAAGAACGGTCGTAGCTCGACCCGCCCGAAGCCAGCCGTCGTGAGCTCGTCGAGCACGTCGTCGACGCGGTACTGGCGCGGGTTCAAGTCGAAGACGAGCTTGCGCTCGGTGAAGGTGGCTGCGCGACGGAAGAACGCAGCCCGGTCGTCGGTGTAGTAGATCGCCCGGAAGACCGTCGTCGCCGCAACGGGCCGGTCGGGCTCGAAGGTGTTCAGATCGCCGAGCTCGACGCGCGCTCGCCCCGCGAGCCGCTCGCGTGCCGCCGCGACCATCGCCCGCTCCGAGTCGACGCCCGTGTACCGAAGCCCGCGAGCGAGCAGGTGCTCGCCGAGGCCGCCGTCGCCGCAGGCGAGATCGAGCACCTCATCCCCGCGCGCGAGACCGACCCCGAGCGAGGCGACGAGAGCGGCTCGGTGCGCGAGGTAGGCGTCGCCGTCGGCGTACGCCGCGTCCGACCAGCCCGCCGCCTGGCGGGCGTACTGATCGGTCTTCGCGTCGTCGCTCACAGCCGCGCCAGCGTCTCCGGGTGGCGGCGGACGAACCGTCCCATGCTCCGCGCATGCCAGAGCGTGTGGACGGAGAGGAACCGCCGGTCGGTGATCTGAGCCCAGTCGTGGGTCACCTGCGCGGCCGGGACGTACCAGCGCTGCCAGCCCGCCCGGCTCGCCCGGTAGCAGAGGTCGATGTCCTCGACGTAGTGCCGGTAGCCCTCGTCCCAGCCACCGAGCTCCTCGAGCATCGTCCGCCGCATGAGAAGGAACGCGCCGAGCAGCCAGTCGGCCTCCACGGGCTCGTCGAGGTCGTCGTCGAGGTGGTAGTGGGATCGCTGTCGCTCGAGCGGCGGGAAGAGCCGCCGGAGCGGCGTGCGGCGGACGAGCGTGCCACTCACCGTCGGGAACCGCCGTCGCGTCGGCTGCCACGTGCCGTCCGGCCACACGACACGCGGGCCGGCGATCCCGCACCGGCTCCCGCGCCCGGCGAAGTGCGCGAGCACACCCACGGCGTCCGTCGCCGGCACGGCGTCGGGGTTCGCGTAGACGACCCAGTCGCCGGTCGTCGCCCGGATGCCGAGGTTGACGTTCTCGGCCAGGCGCTTTGGTCGCGTGTTCTCGAGCACGCGGGTGCCCGTCGGCAATGCCGCGGGAAGCGACCCGGGGACGTTCGCAACGACGACGAGCTCGTCGACCTGCGGCGCGAGCGACGGCAGCGAGCGCTCGAGCTCCCTCGCATGACCGTGCGAGACGATCACCGCCGAGATCCTCACCGGTCGAGAGCCTCTACGTACGCCCGGACGGTCGCCCGCGCCGTTTCCTCCCAGCTGAACCTACGGGCGCGCTCGAGCCCTGCGGCGGCGAGTGCCCCGCGCTCGGCGATCGCACGCCGGATGCCCGCCGCGAGGTCGCCCTCCTCGACGACGACGGCCGCGTCACCGGCGACCTCGACGAGCGCCGGGTCGGGCACCGTGACGACCGGGGTGCCGGACGCCATCGCCTCGAGCACCGGTAGACCGAACCCCTCGTGACGCGAGGTCTGGACGAGGCAGGCCGCCCCACGGTAGAGCTCGGCGAGCCGCTCGTCCGACACGTATCCCGCGAGTCGTGCCCCACCGGTTTGCAGCTCGGCGGCGACGGCCGCGTCCTTGGTCGGCCCGACGACGACGAGCTCGAGCCCGACCTCGCGCGCCGCCGCGAGTGCCGCCCGCTGGTTCTTCCGCTCCTGGATCGCCCCGACCGCGAGCGCGTAGGGCGCTTGCAACAGGTGGTTGCGAGCGTTGTCTCGCTCGTCGGCCGGCGCGAACGCGGGGTCGACGCCGTTCGGGGTGACGAGGACGTGGCTCGGAGCGAGGCCGTAGCGCTCGACGAGATCGCGCTTCGTCCGCTCCGAGACGGTCAGCACGCGGGCGGCGGCGCGGGCGGCGGGCGGCACGACGGTGCGGAAGACCAGCCGGTCGCGCGCCGGCATCAGCGATGAGTCCTCGAATGAGAGGTCGTGGATCGTGACGACTGCGGGACACGGACAGCGCAGCGGCGTCGCGTACTGGGTGTGGACGAGATCGGCCCCCAGCCGGCGGAGGAGTCGCGGCAGCGCCCATGCCATCCGGAGCTCCTGCGAGCGCGCGCGCAGCTCGATCGCGTCGATCCCGCCCGGCACGAGGTCGGGTCTGCGCGTGACCGCCGCGAGACGCAGGCCCGCATCGGCTGCGTGCCCGGGGAGCGTCCGCAGGAGATTCCGGACGTAGGTCTCGTCGCCGGTTCGCTGCCGGCCGAGCACGTCCGCGTCGACGACGACGAGTCTCAGGAGAGCTCCCGCCACAGCGCTTCGACGAGATCGGCCGACCGGCGCCAGGTGAACTCGGACGCGCGCGCTCGGCCTGCTGCGACGAGCTCGTCACGTCGGCGGGTGGCCTCGTCGATCCCCGCAGCGATCGACGACGGATCGAGCGGATCGACGAGCACCGCCGCGCCGCCCGCGACCTCCTCGGTCGCACCGCCGCGGCTCGTAACGACGGGCGTGCCGCACGCCATCGCCTCGACGATCGGGACGCCGAACCCTTCGTAGAGCGAGGGGTAGACGAGGCACCGGGCACCGCGCATCAGGGCCGCGAGCTCCTCGTCGCGGGGCTCGCCGACCCAGCCGGCCGTCATCACTCCGCCCCAGCCCGCGGCTCCCGCCACCCTCAGCTCGACCCCCGCGAGCCGGGCGGCTGCGACGGCGCCGGCGAGATTCTTCCGTGGCTCGAGCGTGCCGACCGCCAGCACGTAGTCACCCTCGGTCGCCGGCCCGTCCGGGGAGAAGACGGGATCCACCCCGTTCGGGACGACACGGATCCGCTCGAGAGGGACGTCGAGCAGCTCGACGAGCTCCGCCCGCGTGAAGCCAGAGACGGCGACGACCGCGTCCGCGACACGCATCGCCCCACGTAACGCGAGCGCCCCCGAAGAGCGGTGCCAGCGGGGGAACGCGTCGGGATGGCGCAGCACCGCGAGGTCATGCACGGTGACGATGAGCGGTGCACGGGGTCGGAGCGGCGCGCGGAAGGTCGTACAATGGAGGACGTCGAAACCGGCCGAGGCCGCGCCGAGACGGACGGGATACCACAGCGCGTCGCGTCGCAGGGTGGCGAGACGTCCCTGCCCGCCGGCCGACAGGCCAACGAGCTCGAGACCGGGCCGGTCGGAGAGCGCGCCTAAGAGGCCCCGGATGTGCCGTGCCGTGCCAGCGCGCGTCTGCGCGAGGGCCGAGACGTCGATACCGACCCTCACGCGGCTGCCATCCGTACCGCCTCGCGCGGCTCCGGGTAATGGAGGAGCGCGACGGCGCCATCGGCGTCGAGCCAGCGGTGGTCGACGTGCTCCTCGTCGAGCTCGGGCTCCCAGCCGCGCGGTGCAGCGACGACGAAGGTCCAGACCAGAATGCGCTCCGTGCCCGCCGGGAAGCGCTCGCGGACGGATTCGGGATCGCCCGAGAGGTCGTACGAGAGCGGCCCCGCGAGCGGCACGGGCATCGCGTCGAGCCGGGTCTCCTCGAGCAGCTCGCGCCTCGCCGCCGCTTCCGGCTCTTCGGCCCACTCGATCCCGCCGGCGACGAGGTGCCAGTAACCGAGCTTCTCGGGCGAGCGGAGGACGACGAGGTACTCGTCACCGCCCGCGCCCGGCCGCCGGACGACGACGGCCACCTCCTCCGGACGCCGGTCGCCCGTCACGCTCGGGCCTCGAGCGCGCCGAGGATAGCGCCCCCGGCGTGCGCCCAGTCGAAGCGCGCGGCGTGCTCGAGCCCGAGCGGGACGAGCTCGTCGCGCCGGGCGAGCGCCTCGCGGAGCCCGGCGGCGATCGACGCGGGATCGAGCGCGTCGACGCGGACGGCCGCGTCGCCGCAGGCCTCGTCGAGCGAAGGATGGGCGGAGGCGACGACGGGCGTGCCGCAGGCCATCGCCTCGACGATCGGCATCCCAAATCCCTCGTAGAGCGAGGGGTAGCAGAGCACCGCGGCACCCCGGTAGAGGCGCGCGATGTCCTCGTCGGGCACGTAGCCGAGCCGGCGGATCCGCGAATCGGCGAGGTCGGGCCGGTCGCCCCAGCCTTCGCCCCCCGCGAGGACGAGGTCGACCTCGCCGTCGAGCAACCGCCACGCCTCGACGAGCCGCGCGATGTTCTTCCGCGGCTCGATCGTGCCGAGCCCGAGCACGGCAGCGTCACCGAGCTCGGCGTGAGGCCCGTCGGGGCCGAGACCGGGCGCGAGTCCGGGCGGGACGACGACGATCCGGTCGTCCTCGATCCCGAGCAACCCGCGCAGGTCGGCTGCCGTGAACGCCGAGTTGGCGATGACGAGGTCGCAGGTTCGGGCCGCGTGCTGTGCCTTCCGCGTGTGCATCGAAACCGTGCGCGCGGTGCACCACTCCGGATGACGAAGCGGCACGAGATCGTGGAAGACCGTTGCGCGCACCCCCGCCCGCTGGGCCGGATACATCCATTCGCTGAAGAGGAAGGCGTCGAGACGACCCGCGAGCACCTCCACCGGCGGCCGGCCGGCGCGACTCCAGAGCGTTCGCAGCGCGTGCGAGGCGGGCAGCGGCAAGAGCCGTTGCCCGACGGGGATTCCGTCGAGCGCTCGCCGGATCGCCGCGGGCCCGCGGAGGCTCGTCGGCGCGAACGCGACCAGCTCGTGGCGTCCCGCTGCGGCGGTCTCCAGGCCGGCGAGAGAGCCTCTGATGTAGTTGCCGATCCCGGTCCGGGGATGGGAGAGCGGCGAAACGTCGACGACGATCCTCACGCCGGTTCCTCGTGCACGAAGGAGTCGAAGTGGACGCCGAGCGCGCGCTCGTCGGTCGCGCCCGGGAGCACCTCCGCCGGGACCAGTGTCGGTGTGACGGAGAAAGCGACCGCGCAGACGCGGCGCGTCGAGACGAGCGGCACCCTCAGGCTCACCGAGCCCTCGGGGGGCACCGCGATCCCGGCTGCCGGGCGACCGTCCACCGTCGCGACGACCCGCGTCAGCCTCCCGGCGAAGAGCGTCGGGTCGGAGTGCAGCTGCACGCGGAGCTCGCCTCCGTCGCAGCGCAGCAGCCGCCAGATCACCGCGCGCCCCGACCAGCTGTCGCCGGGATACAGGCCCTCTATCGTCGCGAGCGAGGCGAGCGGCCCGTCGAGCCGCCAGAGCACCGTGCCCACGAGCTCGTTTCGCGAGACGCGCTCCCCATCCGGCGTCACCGTGCCGTCGAGCAGAGCGTACGGCGCTACGACCGTGGCGTCGTTCGGGAGGTAGAAGACGCCCTCGCGACCGGCCGGAAAGCCGTCCGCGGACGCGCGCGCGACCGGCAGCTCGTTGATGCCACCGGGAGTGGGCGCGCCGGTGTAGAGAACCCTTCCGACGCGCCGGTTGAAGAACTCGTTGACGTTGACCGTGAACCGGTCGGCCTGACCGGTCCAGAGGGCGACGACCTCGCTCCCGTCGGCTGTCGCGCGATCGATCCAGTCCCGCTCGAGCCCGGGGTTGCCCTGGCGGAGCGCGCCGACCGCGGCGGCGACGAACCCGTGCGGCCCCGACCACACCGGCCGGGAGAGGGCGACGAGGAGGACGAGCAGCACGGCCGGCACGAGGATCGCGTGCCGTCGCACGAGGGCGAGTGAGACGGCGAGGACGACCGCGCCGGAGAGGACAGCCGTCGCCCAGTACGACCCGGCGACGAGATACTCGTTCGCAGTCCAGAGCGGGATCAGGCCGAGCGAGTCCGACTTCGCAGGCTCACCGATGAAACGCGCGTACGGAAAGACAGCCGTCAGGACGAGCGCGCCTGCAGCCGCGCTCGCGGTGATGGCCGGCGGACGAGGGGCGCCGAGCTCGCCCCACGCCACCAGGGCAACCATGAGCAACGGGACGAGAAAGAACAGGTACCGGTCCTGGATCCGGTCGGACGCGAACCGCGAGGCGAAGGCCCCGACGACGAGGGTTGACCAGAAGCCGAGCGCGACCGTCGCGGCGAGATGCTCCTGGAGCGCGTCGGGCAAGCGCCGAACGCGGGAAAGAAGGATGGCCAGGACGACCATCGGCACGACGCAGGCGTAGAGCGTCAGCTCCTCGACGTGCCAGAGCCAGAACCGCATGACGTCGCCCGCGTCGTAGCCCCCCTCACCGACGACCGCGTAGGCACCGAGAAGCTCGGAGAGCGACTGTCCGCGCAGCGCCTGCAGCGCCACGAGCAGGACGGCGCCGCCGGCCAGCAGCCCGTAGAGGGGCACGAACGGCCGGAGCTCGGCACGTCGGGCGCGGAATGCGGCGAGAAGAAGCGGCGCGGTCGCGACGGCGGGTAGGAACGCCAGCGCTTGCGAGCGCGTGGCGAAGGCGATCGCAAGACCCACGGCGAGCGCGAGCAGACGGCCCGTGGTCGGACGGGCCAGATACCTGACGAGGACGAGCGCCACGCCCAACGAGACGGGGTAGAAGAGACTCTCCGTCGTGATCGTGCCGGTGTAGGCCATGGACGGGATCGCCACCGCGATCGCCGCGGCGAGCAGCGCGACCCACCGTCCGACGACGCGCCGGGCAAGCAGGTACGCGGGGAGCGCAGCGAACGACATCGTCACGGCCCCTATCGCCTTGGCCATTGCGTAGGCGGCCGGCAGGTCGTCGAAGAGGGCGTAGGCGGGCGCGATCAGCGCGGGATAGAGCAGGCTGTAGCCGCTCACCGGTGCCTCGCGCACCTCGTACCCCTCCCCGTCGGCGAGGCTCCGGCCGAGCTCGGAGTAAATCAGCTCGTCAACGAACACAAACGGCGAGAGCATCTGGCGCGAGAGCACGATCCGCACAACCGCGGAGACCACGACGAGGCCGGCGAGCCAGACCCACTCGGGCACGCGCGCGGCGCGAGCGCGAATCTCGCTAGCCACCGAGGTCGACCTCGGAGAGGCGCCGCGCGATCTCCGAGGCCTCGGCCGATCCGGCTCCGATCCCGACGCCCGCCGCCGCCCGGCTGACGTCGCGGAGCACCTCGTCGCCCACCGCCGCGCCGCCGGCGATGCGCTCGAAGGCGGCCGCCTGGCGCTCGGCGACCCGCACGAGGTCGTGCTCTTCCAGGGCCAGCGTCCGCGCGGCCGCACCCATCCGTTGGCGCGCGTCCGGGCGCCCGGCGAGAAGGCCGAGCGCCGCGGCGAGGTCGTCGACCTCCCGGTCGCCGACGGAGACCTTCAGCGCGACGGCATCCGGCAACTCGGCGAACCAGCCGACGTCGGTGACGACGAGCGGCTTCCCGAGACCGAGCGCCCGGATCGCCGTCCCCGAGGTCTCGCCCATCGTCGGCGAGCGGAGCGACACGTGCACGTCGCACGCGGTCATGAGCGCCCAGAGCCGGCGCTCGTCGACGTGTCCCTCCCGCACGATCCCGTCGCCGTCGAGCCCGAGCCGCTGGAGCCGCCGCTCGAGGTCGAAGCCGGGTGAGACGGCACCGACGAGCAGGAGTCGCGCCGCCGGGTGATCGCGCCGCACGCGGGCGAACGCCTCGAGCAGCTGTGGAATCCGCTTCGACGTGTTGACGTTCCCGAACGACCCCACGAGCGGCGACCCCTCGAGCTGCGCGGGAGCGAGGCCCGGGTCCGGCCACGCCGGATGCGGGACGCGGATCAAAGGTCCCACATAGCCGGCCCCGTGCGCCCGCTCCTCGACGTGGTGGGAATGGACGACGAGACCCCGTGCCAGCCCCAGCACCTCCCCCGCGAGAGGGAACTCCTCAGGGCGTACCTCCCAGAGCGGCGGTAGCCGCTTGTCGAGGACGCCGTGCCCGAGCAACCGGCCGACGACGCCGTGCTCTCGCTCCATCGCGTCCAGGTAGCCGTGTCCGTCGCGGCGGCCGATCGTCACACCGGCGACAAGGTGGTGCAGGACGAAGTCGTGGAGCACGACAGCGCCCGGCGAACGTCGCAGCGCGTCGAGGATCCAACCGTGTGAGTCTGGATTGTTTCCAATATGGTAAACAGAGAGATCGACGCCTTTGGGAGGTCGCTTCGTGCCTCGTTTCACCACCTGGACGTCGAGGTGCTTCCGCAGCTCGGGGAGGAGCAGCGCGGAGTAGTCGGCGATGCCCGACGCCTCGGGGGGCATCGGCGAGAAGTAGGCGACCTTCATCCCAGCAGCCTCCCGATCGCGCGATCCCACGTCACCTCGTCGGCCAGCGCCTTGCCGGCCGCGCCGAACGCCTCGGCGTCGGTCTCGTGCTCCCGCAGCCAGGCGGCCGCCGACGCTACGGCCGTCGCAGCCGGCGCGACGACGAGGCCCGTACGGCGGTCGTGGACGACGTCGAGCGGCCCGCCCGCGTCGCTCGTCGTGATCACCGGCTTCGCGGAGAGGAACGCCTCGTAGGGGCCCATCCCGAAGTCCTCGTCGACGGGCGCATAGAAGACCGAGGAACACGTCGCGTAGAGCTCCGCGAGCCGCTCGGCGCTCACGCGCCCCTCGAAGCGCGCCCTGCCGTCGATCCCCCGTGCCCGCGCGAGCTCCTCGAGGCGCTCGCGGTCCGGTCCGTCCGATGTGATCACCGCCTCCAGCGTCGGGTCGAGCGCAAGCGCCTCGAGCAGGAGGTCGATCCGCTTCGCACGATCGAGCCGGCTGGCCGAGAGCACGAAGCCCGTCGAGGTCTCGTGCCGGTAGCGCAGCTGCTGCGGGGGATGAGGCAGCACCTCCGCGACGAGCCCCGTGGAGCGCTCGAGCCGACCGGCGACGTTGGCCGACGTGGCGAAGAGGCGCGTCGCCTCGCCGAGTGCGATCCGATCGAGCTCCTGCACACGACGGCGGAGCCCGCGCTCCTCGGGCGAGTCGCCGAACTGCCCGAGCGTGGTGCCGTCGAGCTCGTACGCCTGCCGGAACTGATGGACGAGCCAGACGCGCTTCTCGCGGTGGCGGACGACGTACGAAGGGAACTTCGTCGCGACGACGAGGTCGATCGTCCGCCCGTCGGCCTCCTCCAGGTCGAGCAGCCGCCAGAGGAACGCCTGCGTGAGCACGCGCGCGCCCGGGTACCACTTGAACGGGACCGACACGAGGTCAGCCTCGTGTCCGCGAAGTCGGAGCTCGTCGACGAGCTCGTCGGTGAAGATCTCGGCCCCGCCCCGGGCGAACGGCACCTGCGGGCGGACGACTGCGATCCGCAAGTCGCCCGCTTGCTAGTGCTTCTCCGCTCCGCGGAGAAGCACTAGGTCCGACTCGAGCTTCTTGACTCGGGCCTCGAGGTCGTCCAGTAGGCGCAGCGTCGCCGCATTGAACGATCGCTGATCGTACGCCAGGGGCTCGACGTACCAGCGCATGAGCTTCTTCAGCACGCCCTTCGCCGGCGTGCCGACGCCGCCGCGAAAGCCGGGCCGGAGGCGGAGCGGCCGGTCGGCCGAGACGGGCCAGAGACGCTCGGCCTCGGCGCGCGCCGCATGGCGGTCGTCCGCGTCGGCAGGGCCACCGGGATCCGCACCCGAGCGGCGGATCTCCTCGCGGAGCGCCGCGAAGAGCGCGTCGACATCGACGTCGTCCTCGGTCGGAAACCCGCTCGCGATCGCCTCCTCCGGCACCGCGCCAGTGTAGCCCCGCCCCCGGCGCTTCTAGGATCGGCAGAATGCGGGTCGCACTCTCGTTGCTGACGCTCGTTCCCGGTGTCTCGGGGGGGAGCGAGACCTACGCGCGAGAGCTCTGCCGAGCTCTCGCTCGCTGCGGGAGACACGACTACGAAGCGCTCGTCCCGACACTGGCACCGGACGCAGGGGGCGGTCTCGAGACGGTCGTCGGATCGGCGTACCGCGCGTCGGCGACGACTCCCGGTCGGCTCGCCGCGATGGGAGCCACCGTCGTCCGGCCGGGAGAACTTCGACACCGGCTCGAGCGGGCGAACGTCATCCACTACCCGCTGACCGTGCCGGTGCCGTCCGTCGACCGTCCGACCGTGCTGACGCTTCTCGACGTGCAACACCTCGACCTGCCGCACCTCTTCTCCCGCGGCGAGCGGCTCTTCCGGCGCCTCGCCTACGACCGCGCCGCTCGCCGTGCGACGCAGGTGATCGTGATCAGCGACTGGGTGCGTGAGCGGGTGATCGAGCGGCTCGGTCTCGATCCGGCCCGGGTGCACGCGATCCACCTCGGGGTGGATCACGAGCGGTTCACGCCCGATCACGCCCTCGAGCGCGAGCGGTTTCTCTACTACCCGGCACGCCCATGGCCGCACAAGAACCACGCACGGCTCTTCGACGCGTTCGCCACGCTTCGCAGCGACGAGCCAGGGCTCCGGCTCGTGCTGACCGGCTCAGGCCACGACCCGGCGAGCCTCCCGCCGGGCGTCGAGGCGCTCGGCGACCTGCCGCTCGCTACCAGGATCGACCTCTATCGTCGGGCTGCGGCCGTCGTCTTCCCGAGCCTCTACGAGGGCTTCGGGCTGCCACCGATCGAGGC
>JACDBY010000174.1 GCA_013694685.1 Actinomycetota bacterium | reverse complement strand
GTCGGGGGCGACACGGAGCTCGACGAGCTCACGCCTCGCGAGCGGGAAGTGCTGCAGCTGATCGCGCGCGGCTACATGTACAAGGAGATCGCCGCGCGCCTGCACCTGTCCGTGAAGACGGTCGAGAGCCACGTCTCGAGCGTCCTGCGCAAGCTCCAGCTCTCGACCAGGCACGAGCTCGCGCGGTGGGCGACCCAGCACCGACTGGTCTGACGTCGCGGTAGAGCACGTATCCGACTGAAGTCGGACACCCGGGCCTCGCGCGTCGCGTCACTTTCGCGCTCGTTCCCAGAGCTCGTCGAGCAGGCACCGCGCTTGCTCGGCCGAGAGCGTGCGTATCTCCGATTCTGGGCGGCCGGCACGGAGCAGTCCCGTCACGACCCAACCCGGGATCGAAGGGCCGGTCGGTGGAGCGGGGCTCACGTCACCACGATCGACAGGACGACCATCCCGGAGCGCGCGCCAGAAAGCTTCCTCGCTCTCGAGCCCAAGCTGATCGCGCCAGATCCGGTGCCAGAGACCGGGATCGCCGATCCCACGGCGACCGCGCGACACGCGAGTGCGGAGGATCGTTCCATCGGCGAGCACCTTGCGGTAACGATGGTGGTCGCCCGTGCGGCCACGAACCCGTTTCAGCTCCTCCCAGCCGTCGATCTCGCAGAAGCGCCGAAGGTCCTCGAAGCTAGGCGGGGGCAAGCGGCTCGTGCTGGATCTCGGGGGGAGAGAGGAGTGCAGCCGTCAGCTCACCGGACGCGTCCGCGACGTACGCGCGGAGCACCCAGGGGAAGTGGCGAGCGCGGTTCGGTGAGCGGAGATAGAGCCTTGCGTCGTTGAGGAACTCCTCGATGTATGCCTTCACCTCGTCGACGAGATCGACCTGCGCCTCCTGGAAGGTCTCGCCCCGACCGTACAACTCAAGCTCTTCGAGCCAGATGCTCACAGCGTCCGCCTCGAAGAACACCTCGGTGGAGAAGGCGTAGCGATCGAGCAGGAGCTGAACCTCGTCGAATCCGATCAAGAGGCCCCGCTCGTCGCCTCCCCGCTCGATCGGCACCGGCCAGTGGGCCTCGACTGCCTGACTGAAAACGTCTGCCCAGCGCTTGCGAGCCTCCGTAGCGCTGATCGTAGCCACGTACAGAGCGTACGTTCTGTACGTTCTCAGGTCAAGCTTCGCGCAGGCAGACTCCCACGCGTGGCGACGATGGCAGACCTCGACGAACTCGCGCTCGCGCTGCCGCAGACGACGAAGGAGCTCTGGGACGAGGAGCGGCCCGCCTACAAGGTGCACGGGAAGCTCTACTGCTTCCACCGCGGCCGGCGGCCGGACGCGAAGGATCCCGAGACGGGCGAGCGGCTCAGCGACGTGCTGATGTTCCGGGTCGCCGACGTCGGGGTGAAGGAGATCATGGTCGCCGACGACCGCGGCGTCTTCTTCACGACGCCCCACTTCAACGGATATCCAGCCGTGCTCGTGCGGATCCCGGATCTCGAGCGGATCGACCGGGACGAGCTGGAGGAGCTCGTCGTCGAGGCGTGGCTGACGCGCGCGCAGAAGCGCGTCGCGAGGGCCTGGCTCGCCGAGCACGGCGCCGAAGAGCACGTGTCCGACTGAAGCCGGACACAGCCAGACGCCACGGGCCGGGAAGAAAACGGGCGTCTGGCTGAAGCCAGACACCGAGGTCAGGCGCGTCTACCGCAGGCGATAGACGATGCGGCCGCGGTCGAGGTCGTACGCCGACACCTCGACGCGCACGCGGTCTCCCGGGCCCATGCGGATCCGGTACCGCTTCATCTTGCCGGCCGTATAGCCGATCATCTCGTGACCGTTGTCCAGCTTGAGCCGGAACATCCGGTTCCGGAGGGCCTCGATGATCTCGCCCTCCATCTCGAGCTTCTCTTCTTTGACTGCGATCGCAGACTCCTTTCGATAGAGACGGCGCCCGCGCCGCACGGGGCGGCGCGGGCAGCCGACAGATCGCTACGCGACCACGCTGACGTTCGTTGCCTCAGGGCCCTTCTGACCCTCGCGGGCCTCGAACGAGACCTTCGCCCCCTCGGGGAGCGACTTGAAGCCGTCACCAGCGATGTTGCTGTGATGCACGAACAGGTCCTTGGACCCCTCGGCAGGGGTGATGAACCCGTACCCCTTTGCATCGTCGAACCACTTAACGGTTCCTTCTGCCATGTAAAAACACCTCCCTTGCAATACTCACGAACGCATAAGGAAGGCGCAGGCGCGCGAACCGAACTCGCTCTAGATCGCTGTATACGGTAGCACGCGCGAGTCGCTGACGGCGGTCGTCGCGGGGGTTCGGGCGCGTGTGTAGTCGATGCGCCAGAGCTCTTCGAAGGTCTGCTCGGCGTCGAGCGAGCGCTCCCACGCCCAGGTGAGCGAGTCGCGGGCGAGATCGAAGTACCGCATCCGGTAGACGGCCTCCCGCCCGGCCGCGTTGTGCGTGCGGCAGAGCAGGTGGAGCTCGCCACCGTCGACTGGGCCGCCCTCGAGCGCGAAGTAGTTCGCCGTGTCGTCGACCCACGTCTGCCGCCAGAGCCCGCGGTGCTCGTCGTAGACCGCGACGCTCAGACCCTGGAGCTCGGTGCCGGGGCGACCGTCGAAGCGCTCCTCGACGACATAGCACCGAAGGTCTGCGTGATCACGTTCCGGCCGCGATCGTCGTCGCCCGGCCCCCACGAGATGTTCCACGTGCCGAGCCAGAAGTCGATGTCGCGGGGCGAGGGCATCCGCGTCGTATAGACCGGCCGCCCCGCCCGGCGCAAGGAAAGGTCGGGATGTTCGACCGGTAGAGCATGTGCCCGACTGAAGTCGGACACGCGGCGTCGACTCTCAGTCGTCGCTCTCGGCGCTGCAGCGGCGCTCGACCTGGCGGCGGAGACGGTCGATCTCCTTGCGCTCGCCCTGCACCTGCTGCGAGCGG
>JACDBY010000148.1 GCA_013694685.1 Actinomycetota bacterium | reverse complement strand
GTCCGCCTGCGGCACCCGCCGTGCGTCGAGGCACCGCCAGAAAACGTCTCGCCTCATCTTGTCGTAGCCGGCCGCCGGTATGAGTTCCGCGCCGGTGAGCTGCCAGTTGAACCGATGCGCCTCGACGCGCGCGACTTCCGACGGATTGTAGGAGAAGCGGAATCGTGCCGTCGCGATCCGGCATCGAACCGAACGAGATGCGTGACGAGCTCGACAGCGGTGCCGCGCCGGAACCGGCTCAGCCGGAACGGCGCCTGACGCGCCGGACGCTGCTCGCGGCCGGTTTCGCCGGCGTCGGTGCCATTGCCGGCGCGTCCTACCTCGCGAGCAGGCTCACCGGCGACGGCAAAGAAGCTTTGCGCCCCGCTCCCGCGGGCTCAGGCGGCGACACGCTCGCCGAGCTCGCGCGCAACGTCACCTCCGGCGGGCCGCCGAAGGACGGGATCCCGTCGATCGACGAGCCCAAGTTCGTCGCCGCAGGCAGCGCCCGCTTTCTCGCCGATGACGACGTTGTCTTCGGGCTGGAGCTCGGCGGCGAGGCCCGCGCCTATCCCCAGCTCGTGCTCGTCTGGCACGAGATCGTCAACGACAAGGTCGGCGGCCGACCGATCTCGGTGACCTATTGCCCGCTCACGGGCTCGACGGTCGCCTTCCGCGGAACATCGGCACGCGGCGAGGCGCTCACGTTCGGGACGTCGGGCGATCTTGTCAACTCGAACCTCCTCATGTACGACAGGGAGACCGACAGCCGGTGGCCGCAGATCCTCGGTCAGGCGATCGTCGGCCCGAGTCGCGGCCGCCGACTCGAGGAGATCCCGCTGCAATGGACGACGTGGCGGCACTGGCGGCGGGCGCACCCTGACACGCGCGTCCTGTCGACCGACACCGGCTTTCTCCGAAACTACGGCGACGACCCGTATGGCTCCTACAATCCGCTCGGCGGCTACTACAAGCGCTCGAGCTCGGACCTGTTCTTTCCGGTGCTGAACGACGACAGTCGCTTCCCGCGGAAGGACGTGTTCGTCGGCGCGAAACTCGCCGAGGTACGGCTTGCCGTGCGCAAAGACGTCGTACGGCGAGAGCGCGCGGTCATGGCGCGCATGGGCAGGAGCCGCGTCGCGTTCCTCCACGATCCCGATCTCGATGACGTGCGCGCGTACCGGGCGCACGCCGGCGGGCGGGCCTTGCTGCTCGCGCCGGGAAGCGAGCGTGGACGGTACGTCGACGAGGCAACCGGTTCGGTGCTCGACGCGCGCGGGGGCATCGTCTCCGGGCCGCTCCGCGGCAGCGAGCTCGAACGCGTGACGTCGTACGACGTCATGTGGTTCGCGTGGGCGGCGTTCTTCCGCGATAGCAAGGTGCTCGGATGAATGGGTTCGTCGCCGAGGCGCTGCGCGTGCGGCGAAATCTCGCCTGGTCGAGCGCCGTCGGGCTCGGGTACCTCGTCCTGTACCTGTGGGCGATCCAGAATCTCATCCTCGCCTTCGACAGGGACCTGACCCGGTTCGTCCCGGTGCCCTCCGTCCAGGTCGTTCCAGACTGGACCGACAGAATGTTCGAGCCGATCGCCCCGTTCTACTACGAGTCAGTCATCGCGATCTACCCGGTCAACCACGTCACCCTGCTCGTCTCGCCGCTGAACCTCGCCATGGGCCTCGTCCTCACCGCTCTCGTGGCGCTCAACGTCGCCGTCGCGCTCCAAGTCGTTCGCACCGGCATTGCCTGCCGCCGCTCGTTCGCAGGCGTCCTCGGCGCCCTTCCCGGCTTCCTCACCGGCTTCGCGTGCTGCGTTCCGACCTTCGCGCTCGTGCTGGGAGCGCAGTTCACGCTCGCGCTGATCGCGCTCCGTAGCTGGTTCTTCCCATTTGCCCTCGCGGCCATGCTGCTCTCGCTCGCCTGGAATGCGCGGCGCGGCCGGCGGCTCGCGGCGCCGGCGTCTCTCGGGCTCTCGCGCGCGGCGTCGCCCGTGCCCTGAATCAGCCCGGCTTCCCGTCTGCCGCCGCAAGCGTGTAGGCGCGTGCGCCGCGCGGCGTGATCTCAACCGGCTCCGCGTACACGATGATGCGATGCGAGGCGAAGAAGCGCGGCCAGCACGCCTGGAGCGCGACCTCCTCGCGTCCCCGCGACTCGAGCGCCTGCAGGTAGTCCGCCGGCACGATCTTCCGTCCCGTCACCGTGTACTCGAAGGTCGCATACGGAAGCTCGAGACTCACCTTGTCGCCGCGCTC
>JACDBY010000139.1 GCA_013694685.1 Actinomycetota bacterium | reverse complement strand
CTGCTGCACGGCGGGTGGAGGCGCTTCGCCCGTGACCTCGAGCGCGCCCGCGACGGTGAGCAACGCGGCGGCGGCCACGACACCGGCCGTGACCGCGGCTCGCCCGCCCCGGATGCTCGGAAGCGCGAGAGCTGAAGTCCACGACGCGAGCAGGAACGACGCGATTCCGAGAGCGCCGAGCACGGCGAGCCAGGCGAGCTCGGTCCCAGCGGCCTCCGGGCGAGAGAACGGATCGCCGGCGAGCACGGCCACCGCCGCGGCGGCAGACGGCAAGGCGACGACCCCGAGGCGGACGGCGTAGTTGACGGACCTGCCGGTAACGACGAGCATCGCCAGCCCGAGCGCTCCCGCGAGGAGCGCTCCGCGCGAGAGGGTGAGCGCGAGAACGGCCGCGGCAGGAACCGACACGCAGGCGGCGAGCGCCCGCTGGGTTCCTCGTTCCGCGCCGGCGCTCCCCAACCCGAGCAGGAGCGCGGTGACGGCGAGGATCCCTGCCGCGTTCGCGTAGCCGACGGGCGCCTCGAGCCGCCCGGGCGGCGCTCCGGGCGAGAGGGCGTGCACGACGAGCCCGGCGCACGTCGCGGCTCCCGTGCCCAGGAGCACGGCCAGCCTCAGCTCGCTGCTCCGCCCCCGCGGGACGGCGAGCAGGGCTCCGCCTGCGACAGCCGCATAGAGCAGAGTTCGCTCGGCCTCGAGCACCGCCACGTCGGGTGCGACCGCCCGGACGCTCGAGGCCAGCTGCCACGCGCCGAGCGCGAGCAGGCCCCCGACGAAGACGAGCGCGCGTCGTCCGAGCTCGAGCCGCTCGACGGCGGTCGCGGCCGCTGCGACGACAGCGCCGGCGACGACGAGAAGCCAACCCCACGTCCGCGCGAAGTAGCCGCCGTCGGCCCACGCGCTCCCGGCGAGCACCGCCGCGGGCAAGACGATCGTGAGGGCCCGGCCCATCGTGCCGGCAACCTACGGACTCGACCGGCGGGGACTCGCGGGCAGAAAGACACTGAGCCGGCAAACCCGAAGGCCCACCGGCTCAGATGAAGGAGAATCTAGGCTCCGCGTCCACCGGATGCAAGTCAGTCGTACGACAGAAGCTCGCAATTTGCGAGCTTTTCGTCGGGGAGCGCTTCAGGCGCGGCGGATCGAGCGGACGGTCGCCCGCCAGGTGCCACGTGGGGCCGCCACGTCGACGACGTCCCCGACCGCCGCGCCCAGCAGCGCGGTACCGAGCGGCGAATCCGACGAGACTCCTCCGCGCGAGGCGATCGTCACCTCCATCACCTCGCCGTCCTCGTCGGCGATCTCGACGATCGATCCCGGCCCGACGTTGTCGTCCGTGTCATGGTCGACGACGACCGACGCCTGGATCCGATCACGGAGCTTCGCGATGCGCGCTTCGAGCAAGCCCTGCTCGTTCTTCGCAGCGTGGTACTCGAAGTTCTCGGAGAGGTCACCGAACGAGCGGGCGGTCGCGATCGCCTCGATCGCCGCCGCTCGACGCGGCCCCTCGAGCTCCGCGAGCTCCGTGTCGAGCGCCTGGCGCTGCTCCCGCGTCAGGAGCTCGCCCGAGCCGGTCATCCCGCTGACGCTACCGGAGCAGCAGTGAATCGGTGGAGACGGTCACGAACCGCACCGCTGAGGGCGAGTCCGTTGCGCTCGGGGCAACGATCTCTTGACACGTTTCGCGCGCCCGCGTAGATACGGAGGCGCCCGCTGCGGGCGGCGGGCGCGTGCGTCGGGCCACGACGGACGGCGCCGCGAGACCATCGACGAGGAGGATCGCGGTGCCGACCGATCTCGAGGCGTTCGTCCGGGCCGAGGGGCGCGACGAGGCAGTTCAGCGGGTTCGCGAGCGGATCGACCGCGAGGGGATTACCTACGTCTACTACCAGTTCCCCTCCGTGACGGGCCGCATCATGGGCAAGGGCGTCCCGGCAAAGCACTGGGAGCGCATCGCCGAGAGGGGCTTCCAGCTCGTCTACGGCGCCACCGCCAACCTGTTCGTCGATCGTCACGGCGACTACATCGGCTATGGACCCGAGGCTGCCGAGCTCGTCGGTCTGCCGGAGCCGGAGACATTCGCGCCGCTGCCGTGGGACACGAAGGTCGCGCGTGTCTGGTGTCAGTGCTTCCGCAACCGCGAGGAGCGAAAGGATCCCGGTGCGGTGCTCACCTCGGACA
>JACDBY010000135.1 GCA_013694685.1 Actinomycetota bacterium | reverse complement strand
GGGCGCGAGCTCCTCGAGCGTCGAGCGCTGCTCGGTGGTGTCGCCGGTGGAGGCGAAAGGCTTGCTCATCGTTCTCGGAGAGCGCCGACCCGGCGCGCCAGGCGGTTAGCGTATCGCCGATGAGCGTCCGCCTCGACCTGACGACGCACGAGCAGACGCTCCCGACGATGCTCGAGCGCGCCGCTGCGCTGCACGGCGACCGCCCGCTCCTCCGCTTCGGAGATGCCGTCTGGAGCTATGGCGAAGTGCGGGACGACGCGGCAACCCTCGCAGGCGCGCTCGCCGAGGCCGGGATCGCGCTCGGTGACCGGGTCGTCGTCATGAGCGAGAATCGCCCGGAGGTCCTGCGCCTGTGGCTCGCGTGCGCGTGGCTCGGCGCCGTACTTGTGCCCGTCTCGACCGCCCTGCGGGGCGAGGGCCTCGAGCATGTCCTCGCGAGCGCCCGGCCGAGGGCCGTCGCGCTCGAGTCGGCGCTCCGGGATCGTGTCTCCGAGGCGGGCATCGAGGCGACGTGGGTGCTCGACGAGAGCGGCCTCCCGGCCGGGGCGGCCCCGGTGAGGCCGCAGCCGGTCGGCCCCGGGCACCCGTGCGCGATCCTCTACACGTCCGGGACGACCGGACCGTCGAAGGGGGTGCTCTGCCCACACGCACAGTGGTACTGGTGGGCCGTCAAGACCGGTGACGTGCTGTCGATCGAGCGCGAGTCCGTCCTGTATACGAACCTGCCCCTCTTCCACACGAACGCCCTCAACGCGTTCTGCCAAGCGGTCGTCGCGGGCGCGACGTACGTGCTCGGCCCGCGCTTCTCCGCGTCGGCCTTCTGGCAGCGGCTCGAGCAATCCAGAGCGACGGTGACGTACCTGCTCGGCGCGATGGTCTCGATCCTGCTGCGCACGCCGGAGGGCGAGCACGACCGCGCTCACCACGGGCGCGTCGCGCTGGCGCCGGCGACCCCGGCCGACCTGCACGAGCCCTTCCGGGAGCGGTTCGGGATGCGACTGATCGACGCGTGGGGCTCGACGGAAACGAACATCGTGATCTCGAACACGCTCACGGATCTGCGGCCCGGCACGCTGGGTCGCGTCCTGGACGGCTTCGAGGCGCGCGTCGCGGACGCGAACGACGCCGAGCTGCCGGACGGAGTGCCCGGCGAGCTCCTCGTGCGCCACCGCGACCCGTGGGCGTTCGCCTCCGGCTACGACGGGCTCCCCGAGGAGACGGCGGCGGCGTGGCGGAACCTCTGGTTTCACACAGGCGATCGCGTCGTCCGCGACCCGGACGGCAGCTTCCGCTTCGTCGATCGGCTCAAGGACGTGATCCGCAGGCGCGGCGAGAACATCTCGTCGCACGAGGTCGAGCAGGCGCTGCTCGCGCACGCGGACATCGCGGGAGCCGCGGCCGTTCCGGTGCCGTCCGAGCTCGGCGAGGACGAGGTGCTCGCCTGCGTCGTCGCCCGCGACGGCGCGGAGCTGGATCCGCTCGACCTCATCCGCTTCTGTGAGGCGCGCCTGCCGTACTTCGCCGTCCCCCGCTACGTCGATGTTCTGCCCGAGCTGCCCCTCACGGCCAGCGGGAAGGTCGAGAAGTACCGCCTGCGCGAGCGGGGAGTGACCGCGTCGACGTGGGACCGCGAGCAGGCGGGCTACACCCTTCGTCGTTAGGAGCGAGGCTTTAGAGTCGCGGGGGTGGCGGAGCCGACGACGCCAGCCCTGACGATCGAGTCCGTCTCCCGGAGCTTCGGAGCCGTACACGCCGTGGAGGACCTCTCGTTCTCGCTCCCTGCGGGCGGGCTCACGTGCCTGATCGGGCCCAACGGCGCCGGCAAGTCGACTCTCGTGCACTGCATCGCCGGATTCCTCGAGCCGGACGAAGGTCACATCCGACTCGGCGAGCGCGACGTCACGCGCTGGTCCGCCCACCGGCGCGCCCTGGCCGGTCTGGGAATCGTCTTCCAGGTCATGCGCGCGCCGCAGCTCGACGTGCTCGAGAGCACGATGATCGGCTGCCACGCGTGGACGCGGGCCGGCTTCCTCGAGGGGGTCGTGCGACCTCCGTGGCAGTGGCGGGAGGAGCGCCGGATTCGCGAGGAGGCGCTGCGCGCGCTCGAGCTCGTGGGGCTCGAGCGGCGCGCGCGAGATCCCGCGGATGCACTCCCGCTCGGGCATCTGCGACTCCTCTCGATCGCGCGGGTCCTCGCGCAGCGACCGCAGGTGCTGCTCCTCGACGAGCCCGTCGCAGGTCTCCGAGCCGCGGAGAAGCGGCAGCTCATGCACGTCTTCCATGACCTCCGGCAGGCGGGGTTGACGATGCTCCTGATCGAGCACGACATGCAGTTCGTCGGCTCGGTCGCGGACCGGGTGATCGTTCTCGACCGCGGGAAGCTGATCGCGGATGGCACACCCGCCGAGGTGCGAGAGGACGAACGCGTGATCGGCGCCTACCTCGGGACGGCCGCCGCGCTGTGAGCACCCCGCCTCTCCTGGAGATCGAGGGCCTCGTCGTCAAGTACGGGCCGGCGGTCGCGCTGGACGGCGTCTCGCTCTCCCTCGAGGCCGGCGAGCGCGTCGCCCTGATCGGCCCCAACGGCGCCGGGAAGACCTCTCTCCTCAACGGGGTGTGCGGGCTCCTGGAGCCGGCCGCCGGGCGCGTGCGGCTGGACGGTCGCGATCTGACAGGTCGGGGTCCCGGCGAGATCGTGCGCGCGGGGTTGACGCAGGTGCCCGAGGGCCGACAGGTATTCCCGACGCTCCCGGTCGAGGCGAACCTCCTCCTGGGCGCGTACGGACGCGAGTTCCGCCACGAGCTCGTCAGCGCGACGCTCCGCTACCTTCGTCGGCGCGGCGAGATCGCGGCTCGGCTGGAGCGCGTCTACTCGCTCATGCCGAAGCTCCGCGAGCTTCGTGAGCGGCCGGCCGGCCGGACCTCGGGCGGCGAGCAACAGATGGTCGCCATCGGGCGAGCGCTCATGGCGGAGCCCCGCCTGTTGGCGATCGATGAGCTCTCGCTCGGCCTCGCGCCGCTCGTCGTCCAGGACCTTTCGGCGTTCCTGCTCCGGCTGAACGAGGAGGAGGGTGTCGCGCTGCTCCTCGTGGAGCAGAACGCCGTGCTCGCGCTCGAGCTCTGCTCGCGCGCGTACGTGCTCGAGGCGGGGCGCCTCGTGCTCGCCGGACCGAGTCACGAGCTCGAGCAGAACGAGACCGTGCGGAGCGCCTATCTGGGCGGAGGCCTGGACGTGGCCGACGCGGAGCCCGGCACGCAGACGGAGCCTGGCCCGTGAGGGAGTTCCTCCAGCTCGTCGTCGTCGGCATCTCGACCGGCTCGGCGTACGCCCTCGTCGGCATCGGGATGGTGCTCGTCTTCCGGACGACCGGGATCGTCAACTTCGCGCAGGGCTCCTTCGCGGTCCTCGGCGGGCTCTTCATGGTCGAGCTCGTCGACGAGCTGCACGGGCTGCTCGCCGGACTCGTCGCGGTCCTGGCCGTCGGGTTCGTCGGGTCGCTCGTCGGGTTCGTCGCGGTCGGCTTCCGGCATCGAACGACGCCCCTCGCGAGCCTCATCATCACGCTCGGCATCGCGCTCCTGATCGCGTCCCTGAACCTGCTCGCCTTCGGCGACCGGCCGCACACGTACCCGACCATCTTCGAGCGCGCGTGGGACATCGGCGGGGTGCTCGTCCAGCCGCAGTACGTCCTGGTCGCCGGCGTGACCCTCCTCGCTGCGCTCCTGCTCACGCTCGGCCTGCAGCGGACGATCGCCGGCCAGGCGCTCGGCGCGTGTGCCGACTCGCGCCGGGCGGCGGAGCTCGTGGGGATCGACGTGCGGGCGGTCGCGGCGATCGCGTTCGCCGTCTCGGCAGGGCTGTCGGCGCTGGGCTGGGTGCTCCTGACCCCCGTTGACCCCGTCAACTACGACTCGGACGTCCGGATCGCGATCAACGGCTTCGCGGCCGCCGCGTTCGGCGGGCTCGCCAGCATCCGCCTCGCCTACGTCGGGGGGCTCGTCCTCGGCGTCGCCCAGCAGCTCGTCGTCGGCTACGCCGACGAGATCCCCGGCCTCGGACAGCAGGCGCGGCAGTACGAGCTCGCCGCCGCCCTGGTGATCATGCTCGTCCTGATCGGCTGGCGCGCCCGGCACGAGGTGCACGAGTGAGCCGCGGCGGTCGGCTGCCGGGTCTCCTGCGGCTCGCCGGAACGCTCGCGGCGGGAGCCTTCGCGATCTGGCTCGGCTATCAACTCGGCCCCGGCGACCGCTCGCTGTACACGCTCATGGGCCTGTACGCGATCGTCGCGATCGGCCTCTCCCTGCTGATGGGGTTCGCGGGCCAGATCTCGCTCGGACAGGGAGCGTTCTACGCGCTCGGCGCGTACACGGCGGGAATCCTGACCGTGGGCCTCGACCCCGACGACCGGTTCCTCCCCGAGGCCGGGATCGACCCCGCCCTCGCCGTGGTCGCCGCCCCGCTCCTGACCGGCCTCGTCGCAGCCGTGATCGGGGTGCCGTTGCTGCGCCTTCGCGGTCACTACCTCGCGTTCGCGACGCTCGCGCTGCACCTGATCCTGCTTGCCGTGATCTTTGCTCAGAGCCGGTTCACCGGCGGCCAGGACCCCGGTCTCGCCGTGATCGAGCCGCTGGAGGTCTTCGGCTGGCAGATCACCGGCGTGACCGGCGGCACCGCGCGGCACACCGCGATCGTGTGGGGGCTCGTGCTAGTGACCCTGCTCGTCGCGCTGAACCTGGTGGGCTCCCGGGCGGGCCGCGCGCTCCAGGCGATCGCGACGAGCGAACGGACCGCCGCGGCCGCCGGAGTCAACGTGTCGGCCTACAAGCTCCGCCTGTTCGTCCTCTCCGCCAGCCTGGCGGGCCTCGCCGGGGCGCTCTACGCGTTCATGCTCCAGTTCCTCTCGCCGGACGCGTTCGGCGTCTTCCTGAGCATCCAGTTCGTCGTCATGGTGGCGGTCGGCGGCCTCGGCTCGATCTACGGCGCCGTCGTCGGCGCGGTCGCGATCACCTGGCTCGAGCACGAGCTCCGCGAGCTCGGGACGCGACCGAGCCTGCTCGGCTTCGACCTCCCCGACCAGGCGCCGCAGGTGTTCTCCGTCGGCGTGTTCGCCGTCATCCTCATCGTCGTGATCCTGTTCTTCCCGCGCGGCCTCCTGCCGGCTCTCGGAGACGGCATGCGTCGCCTTCGGCCCGCGCGCGACGAGAGCTGAGCGTTCTTGCCCCTCAGCGCATGAGCAGGCCGCCGTTCGCGTCGAACGTCGCGCCGGTGATGTAGCCCGCCTCCTCGGAGCAGAGAAACGCAGCCAGCTCGGCGATCTCGGCAGGCTCGCCGAAGCGCCCACGGGGATTCGCTGCCGCAGCGTCTCGAGACGTTCCTCGGAGAGAGCGTCGAAGGCGGGGGTGCGAACCGCGGCCGGAGCGAGCGCGTTGCAGGTGACGCCGTGTGGGGCGAGCTCCGCGGCGGCGATCTTCGTGAGGACGACGATCCCGGCCTTCGAGGCGGCGTAGTGCGCCCCGGAGGAGCACCGGCGGCCTGGCCGGAGATGGACGCCATGTTCAGGATCCGCCCCCAGCCCTGCTCCCGCATGCGCGGACCGGCGAGCTGGCAGCCGAAGAACACGCCTCGCAGGTTGGTCGCGAGGACGTCGTCCCACTCGTCCGCCTCGATCTCCCACAGCGGCCGAAAGACGGTGCGAGCGGCGTTGTTCACGAGCACGTCGACTCGACCGGCCTCGTCGAGCAAGCGGCCACGCGCTCGGCGCCCTCGTAGTTCACGTCGGCGACGACGACCGACGCGCCCCGCGCGTGCAGGGCCCGGGCGATCGCCTCGCCCAGGCCCTGGGCCGCACCGGTCACGATCGCGGTGCGCCCCTCGAGGGACACGGTTACTTCGTCGCCTGCAGGATCTTCTGTCCCGGCACCGGGACCATCTTGCAGTCGCGGATGCTGGAGACGACCATCGACGCCGTTTGCAGCCCCGAGTGGT
>JACDBY010000289.1 GCA_013694685.1 Actinomycetota bacterium | reverse complement strand
ACAAACGGAGAAGGAGGGATTCGAACCCTCGAGGCAGGGTTTTCCCCACCTAACGCCTTAGCAGGGCGCCGCCTTCAGCCACTCGGCCACTTCTCCGGGTTCGGGAGAGGATATCGACCCCCTAGGGCGTCAATCGTGAATGCGGGCGATCAGGTCGTCGCGCTTCACGACCTTGACCTCGATCCCGCCGAGCCGCACTTCGTAGCCCGCCTCGCGCGGGTACAGCACCTTGTCGCCCGGCTCGACGCCGGTCACGTCGCTCCCGATCGCGGTCACGATCCCCGTCCGGCACACCGCAGCCTGAGCTGCCGAGGCGGGCAGGATCAACCCGGCCCGGGTCTCCGTCTCGTCGGAGACGGGCTGGATGACGAGGTACTCGTCGAGCGGCTCGAGCGTGACGTCGACGCGGTGGGGATCCTGCACCATGTGTGGACGATAACGAGGAGACCCCGAGCGCGACAGCTAGCCGGACCGCTCGCGGTCCTTCGTAGGCGGTTGCTCGCCGAGCGATCGTGAACGGACTCCTGCCCGACGTGACCACGGCTCGCTGGTGAGCGGTGTCGGCTGACGCGGCTGGCGCCGCGGCTCGGCTGGTGGCTCGGGCTCGGAATCGCGAGGCGCCCGAGGCGCGCGCCTCCACCGGGGCATCGGCGCGGACGGAGCATGGCCCCGTCGTCTGAGCGCCGCGACCCCGGCGCCGAGCGCGACGACGAGCACGATCAGGAGGAGCGGCAATCCCGAGCCGCTGAGAAGCGAGGCGACGGCGATACCGCACACGATCGAGACAACCGTGACCCAGACGAACTCGTTGTTGACGCGCTGCATCGGAATCGACGGTACCCGACGAAATCACGGTTCGGGGTCGCGGTGAGCGATCCCGCCCAGCCTCACATGCGACCGGCGGCGACGATGCGCTGCAGGAACTGGCGCGTGCGCTCCTCGCGCGGCTCGCCGAAGAGCTGCTCCGGCGGCCCCTGCTCCAGGATGCGTCCCTCGTGGAGGAAGCAGACGCGGCTCGCGACGTCGCGGGCGAAGCCCATCTCGTGCGTCGCGATCAGCATCGTCATGCCACGCACCGCGAGCTCGCGGATCACGTCGAGCACCTCGGCCACGAGCTCCGGATCGAGAGCGCTCGTCACCTCGTCCAGGAGGAGCAAACGCGGTTGCATCGCGAGCGCCCGGACGATCGCGACACGCTGCTGCTGACCGCCTGAGAGACGATCCGGATACTCGCGCCGCTTGTCGGCGAGCCCGAACCGCTCGAGCAGCCGGTCGGCCTCCTCCTCGGCCGCGCGGCGGCCGAGTGCGCGTGCCTTACGAGGCGCGAGGGTGACGTTCTCGAGCACGGTCATGTGCGGGAACAGGTTGAACGCCTGGAAAACGATCCCGATCCCACGCCGAACGCGGTTCACGTCGACGCCGCGTCCGGTGATCTCCTCGCCGGCGACCAGGATCCGCCCGGCATCGATCGGCTCGAGCAGGTTGACACACCGCAGGAGCGTCGACTTGCCCGAGCCCGAGGCGCCGATGAGGCACACGACCTCGTGCTCGGCGAGGTCGAGGTCGATGCCGCGCAGCACCTCGAGCCTGCCGAACGATTTGTGGACACCGTCCAGCTCCAGAGCACGTGTCCGATTGAAGTCGGACACCTGATCGGACACCTGGGTCACGCGAGCCTCCCGGCCTGGCGTCGGCGCCGATCGCGTGCCACGAGCCAGTCGGTGAAGCGCGCGAGCGGGATCGTGATGAGGACGAAGAGGGTCGCCGCGACGAGGTTGTAGGTGCCGTTGAAGTTGGCCGACTGGTTGATCTGCGTCTGCCGGAAGGCCTCGACCACTCCGAGCACGGCAACGAGCGCCGTGTCCTTCTGGAGGCCGATGAAGTCGTTGAGGAGGGGGGGGATGACGCGCCGCACCGCCTGCGGGAGGACGACGTGCCGCAGCGCCTGGGCGCGATTCAGCCCGAGCGAGCGCGCGGCGGCCTCCTGGCTCGGGTGCACCGACTCGATGCCTGCGCGGTACACCTCCGAGACGTAGGCGGTGTAGACGAGGACGAGCGCGACGACCGCCCAGAAGAACGGGTCGATCGGAACCCACGAGACGCCGAGCGCGGGTATCCCGAACCCGAGCATGAAGATGACGAGGATCGTGGGAATCCCGCGAAAGAGGTCGCTGTAGACGACGGCGAGGGCTCGCACGGGGAAGAAGACCGGCCCCGGCAGCCCGCGCAACACTGCGAGGAGCAGCGCGGCCGGGAGGATGATCGCCTCCGCGATGAGGAACAGCTTCACGTTGACGAGGAACGCGCGGCTGATCTCCGGGAAGGACTCGCGGTAGAGGCGCCAGTCGAAAAAGTAGGCCTTGAACTCGTCCCAGCCCGGGGTGCGCGTGATGCCGACCGCGACGAGCGAGACGAGGACGAGCGTCGAGGCGACGGCGATCGCGACCGTTCGCGCCTCC
>JACDBY010000127.1 GCA_013694685.1 Actinomycetota bacterium | reverse complement strand
TCCTCGGCAAGTCGCTCGGCGCGCCCGTGCACGCGCTGCTCGGCGGACGCGTGCGTCACTCCGTGCTGGGCTACGCGAACGGCTGGTACCGGACGGAGCGGACGCCCGAGGCGTTCGTCGAGGCAAGTGAGCGCGTGCTCGCGACCGGCCTGCGGGCGCTCAAGCTCGACCCGTTCGGCACGGCCGCGGGTTTTGCAGAAGCGACCGACCTCGCGCTTGCGGTGGACATCGTGTCCGCTCTCCGCGGCCACCTCGGTCCGGCGTTCCCGATCCTCATCGACGTCCACGCGCGGTTCACCGCCGCCGAGGCGACGCGCATCGCCCGTCTCTTCGAACCGCTCGACGTCTACTGGTGGGAGGAGCCGACGACGCGGGAACGGGAGGCGCCGACGGCGGAGGTGGCGCGTGGGACGAGCCTCCGCGTCGCGAGCGGGGAGACGTTCCACCTGGTGGGGCAGTTCTTCACGCTCGCGCGGGAGGGGGGCGTCGACATCTGGCAGCCGGAGCCGATGTCGCTCGGGGGGCTCGGCCCGACGCTTACGGTTGCGCGCCTCGCCGAGGCTGCTGGCGCCTGGATCGCGCCGCACCAGAGCGGGGGGCCTGTGGCGACGGCGGTCTGCCTCCAGCTTGCCGCCTGCGTTCCGAACTTCCTGATCCAGGAGCACTTCGACCCGTTCAACGAGCCCTGGACGCGGGATCTCGTGACGTGGCAGCCGGCGATCGACCCGGAGACGGGTGCGCTGTCGCTCCCCGACGCGCCCGGGATCGGAATCGAGCTCGTCGACGAGATCGCGCTGGATCATCCATACGACCGGGCCGCGTACCTCAACGTGCACGCGGCCGGCTGGGAGCAGCGGCTCGGGCAGGTCGAGCAGATCGGAGGGAATCGTGAGTGACGAGGCCGCGGCGATCGCGGCGGCCGGGTCGGCGCCGCTGCTCGAAGGGCAGACGGTGATTCTGATCGGCGCGACCGGGGGCATCGGCAGCACGATCGCGCGGCTGCTCGTCGCCGCGGGAGCGCGGCTCGCCGTGACCGACCTCGACCAGGGACGTGTCGAGGGGTTGTGCGCGGAGGTCGGCGCGGCGGGCCGCGCGGTCGACGTCGCCGACTGGGGCGCGTTCGAGAGCTTCCACGCCTGGGTCGAGAGCGAGCTAGGTCCCGTGGACGGAATCGTGAACTGCGCGGGCCTGTGGGCGCCGCAGCCGTGGGACGAGGTGACGCCGGAGACGTGGGGCGCAACGATCGCCGGGAATCTCGGCACCGCCTTCTCTGCCTGCCGCGCCGTTCTCCCCGGCATGATCGCGCGTGGCGGAGGTTCTGTCGTCAACTTCGCCTCGACCGCGGGTGAGTACGGCAGTATCAGCCCCGCTGCGCACTACGCTGCCGCGAAAGGCGGGGTCGTCGCGTTGACGAAGTCGCTCGCCCGCGAGGTCTCTCCGTACGGGGTGCGCGTGAACGCCATCTCTCCAGGGCCGATCGACACGCCTGCGCTCGGTGCGGCGTCGCCGGAGCAGAAGGCGGCAGTCGGGGCACGCACGCTGTTCAACCGGCTTGGGCAGCCGCACGAGATCGCCGGTGGCTGCGTCTTCCTGCTCAGCCCGCTCTCGACCTTCGTCACCGGCCACGTCCTCCGGGTGAACGGGGGCTCGCTGCTGTGAGCGGGATCGCGTGGATCGAGACTGTGCGGCTGGACGAGCAGCCGAACGTGCTCTGGGTCGAGGTCGCAGACGAGGAGGGAATCGCAGGGCTCGGCGAGACGTACTACCTGCCCACGGCGGTGGAGGCGGTGATCCATGACATGGCCGCGCCGCTTCTGCTGGGGCGGGACGCGTCGCGCATCGGCGCCATCGCCGAGACGCTGTTTGCCTGTGCGAACTTCTACGGCTGGGCGGGAGCCGAGATGCGCGCCTTCTCGGCGCTCGACATCGCGCTCTGGGATCTCCAGGGCAAGCGGACGGGCCTCTCTGTCGCGGAGCTGCTCGGTGGGCGCGTGCGGGACGAGATCCGCGTCTACAACACGTGCGTCGACGCCGGCGGCTTCGACGATCAGGCGGCCTGGCTGACGCGGCCGGGCGACCTGGCGGAGGAGCTGCTCGAGGTGGGCATCGAGGCGATGAAGGTGTGGCCCTGGGACAGGTTCGCGCCACAGCTCCAGAGCGAGCTCGTCACAGGTCCCGCCGGCTGGTCGGCGATGGGTCCCGTCGGCCACGACCTCACGCCAGAGTCGCTCGCCGCCGGTCTGCATTGCATCGAGGAGATCCGGGAGCGCGTGGGCTCGCGGATGGACGTGATGATCGAGGGCCACTCCCGGTGGGATCTGAATGCTGCGCTCCGTGTCTGCCACGCGCTCGAGCCGTTCGAGATCGCGTGGGTCGAGGACATCGTCCAGCCGACGAGCGCCCGGGATCTCGCCCGGCTCGTCCGCGAGACGCGCGTGCCGCAGGCGGTGAGCGAGAGGCTGATCGGCCGGAGTGCGTATCGCGAGGTCCTCGAGGCGGAGGCCGCGCACCTTGTGATGGTGGACGTCGTCTGGACCGGCGGACTCTCCGAGGCACGCAAGATCGCCGACCTCGCGGACGCATACCACCTCCCCGTCGTTCCGCACGACTGCGTCGGGCCGGTCGCGCTCGCTGCCTCGCTTCAGCTGTGCGCGTACGCGCCGAACGTCAAGGTGATGGAGACGGTGCGTGGCTTCCTCTCCGGCTGGTACCGCGACGCCGTGACAGACGTACCGGCGGTCACGGGCGGCAGCATCCGGATCTCCGACCGCCCCGGCCTCGGCCTCGAGCTGCAGCCCGGCCTGCGCGACCGCGAGGGCGCCGTCGTCCGCAGGAGCGGCCGGTGAAGCTTCTCCTCACCGACAGCGACCGCTTTCCCTTCGACGACGAAGACCGGCGCGTGATCGCCGACGCGGGACACGAGCTCGTAGAGCTGCCGGGGCACGACCCTGACGACGTCGCGGTCGGGGCGGCCGGCGCGGCGGCGGTCTTCGTCTACTACGCGAAGCTCCCGGCGGAGCAGATCGGGCGGCTCGAAAGTTGCCGCGTGCTCGCTCGCTGTGGCACCGGCTACGACAACATCGACGTCGCGGCGGCGCGGGCTCGGGACATCGAGGTCGTCTACGTCCCCGATTACGGAACCGACGATGTCTCCGACCACGCGCTCGCACTCCTGCTCGGCGTCGCGCGCAAGGTGGCGCTCTCGGATCGCGCCGTTCGCT
>JACDBY010000089.1 GCA_013694685.1 Actinomycetota bacterium | reverse complement strand
CCCTGATTGCGCGGCTGCGCACAGATGCGGTGATCAAGGAGGATTCGCCCGGACCGCGTGTCGTCCCTCGCGATCCGAAGGACGACTATCTCGTCGTACTTGCTCGGGCAGCGGACGCGCACGTCATCGTCACCGGGGATCGCCATCTCCTGGACATCGACGGGCTCGAGCCACCGGCGATCATGCCGCGCACGTTTCTCGACTGGCTCGCGAGACTGCCCTGAGCGTTCGCACGCGCCGAGAACGCGTCCGGTCGAAGAGCACGTGTCTACTGAAGTCAGACACGGACGGCACCGGACACGGTGCGCTACTCGTCGCCGAGGAAGAGGGCGTCGACCTCGTCGGGCGGGTCGGGCTCCGCAGGGCGCGCGCTCGGGGCTTGCAGGGCGCTCGGCTCGAAGAGCTTGTCGGCCCGGAACATCGGGCTCGGGGCGACCTTGGCGTCCAGCCGGGGGGCGACGAGCGATGCCCGGGAGCGCCCGAGCAGCGTCGTGATCGCATCCCACACCGAGGCGGCGACGGGCGCGGGATCGAGCACTCCCGACTCGAGCTGCTGGTAGTAGCGGCGCACCTTTGCTCGCGCCTCAGGACGTAGTTCGCAGGCGGTGACGATCGCGTCGACGACGTCGTCGACCCGAAGCGCCTTCGCGACCCGTGCTCGCAGGAGCGGTGGGTCGTCGAGCGAGCGCACGTACGCGAGCGCGTCGTCCGACGGAGCGCCGCGCGGGGCGCGCTCGAGGAACGCCTCGATCAGCGGCGCCAGCTCGTCGGCGCGGGCGCCGGCCTGCCGAAGCGTTGCCTCGACGTCGAGCGCCTCGCCGCGCGCGTGGCGGCGAGCGAGCTCGTCGAGCAAGGTCTCGAGCTCGGTTGTCATTCCTCGAGCCACTCCCGCAGCCTCGCCCGGTTCCGGCTGATCGCCTGGTACAACGCGTTCGGCTTCTTCCCGAGCCGCTCGGCGATCTCAGCCGGCTCGAGACCCTCGAGGTAGAGCAGGGCTGCGACCTCGCCGTCACCGGGAGGGAGCGTCGCGACGAACTGCTCGAGCGTCACGTCGATGACGACCTCGTCCGACTCGTCGGGTGCGGCGCGGTCGGGCTCGAGGAACTCGCTCTCGTACCACCCCGGCTCGTTCCAGCCGTTGCAGACCCAGCCGATCACGCTGTGGACGATGACGCGAAACGGGAGCCTTCCGTCGCGATGCCTGCCCGCCTTGAGCTCGCGCCAGAGCCGCTCGCACACCGCCTGCGCGACGTCCTCGCCCACCGGCCCGCGCATCCGCGCGATGCAACGACCGCGGATCGTCTCCAGCCAGCCCGCGAGGAGGAGGTCGATCTCCCCGGTCTCCAGCAGTCGGTTGTCCTCGGCATCGCGCGCATCCTGCATCGAGGCGTGAGTCAGATCGGGCACGCGCCGATCTTACGAAGGCGACGCGTCATGCCGCGTTCGTGGTCTCTTCCCACCGCCGCCCGGCACGACGACGACTTCGATCCCTTCGTCACGCGCGGTACGCACCAACGCGCGGTCGGAGGTGACGATTGTCCCGTCTGCTGAGGCTGTGGCGAGCACGAAGCAATCACCGAGCGAGACATCGTTCGCTCGCCTGCGATAGTGCCGGGCGCGAAGCGACCCTGCCAAAGCCGCAATTTCGGGGGTCGGCGCGACGTACTCGACAGCGACGCCGAGCACACCACGCACGGTCTCCTCGATCACACCGGCTGACCAGCCGTGCACGCGCTCGAGGACATCCGTGATCTCCGCAAGCGTCACCGTCGATACCGATGCCGTGGCAGCACCCATTGCTGCGACGATCCGATCTGCGTGGGGCTCATCGCGAAGCAGCGCGATCAGCGGAGCAGCATCGAGCACTAGTCGCTTTGGTGTTCGCGCCATTTCCGGTCGCTGGCGGCGTTGTCCTCGATACGCGCCTGTCGAACAGCCTCGGCGGCGCTGATGTCCGACCTACCTTTGCCCTTCAGCAGACCGCGGATAGCCTCGATCGGATTCTCGGAGACCGGTCGAAGGACGATCTGCTCCCCCTCGTCCTCGATGAGCACGGCTCGAGCACCCCAACGATCCCGAACCTCGGCCGGGATGGACACCTGTCCTGCATCGGTAATACGATGACGCCACACCTTGCGGATCATGATCACAGTATGAGCGAAGTTGCGCAAGGTGTCCATTCTAGACATTGTTTGTTTGAACGTAAGACAAGATCGTCGTCATTCGGACTCCTCAATGACCCACAGAGAGGAGATCCGCCATGACACTCGATGCCTTCCAGCTCGGCGAGGCCGTGGAGCACCGCGGGATCGTCGTCACACCACTCTTCCCCCGCCTCGACCCGGTCGCGAGCTACATCACGCTCGACGAGGCGCTCCCGCGCGGACTCGAGATCACCGAGACGTCCGACTCGGGCTCCGTCCCCGAGCTCTTCGTCCACAACCCGACCGACAGCAAGGTGCTGCTCTACGACGGCGAGGAGCTCGTTGGGGCGAAGCAGAACCGCATCCTCAACGTCAGCGTGCTCGTCGGCGCGGGCGCGAAGCTGCCGATTCCCGTCTCGTGCGTCGAGCAGGGACGCTGGCACCGGCTGAGCGACACCTTCGCGTCGGCGCCGCACATCTCGAACTCTGGACTCCGGCGGAGCAAGGCTGCGATGCTCGCGGCGCAACCGCTCGCCCGGGGCGTCGCGCAGGGCGCGGTGTGGGACGACATCCAGGCAAAGCAGACGCGGATGGGCGTCCGGTCGGCGACCGCTGCGAACCGGGACACGTTCGAGGCGCACGCGGCCGGGCTGCGGGCGCTCGAGGGCGCGTTCACCTTCACGTCCGGCCAGTGCGGCGCGGTGCTCGCGCTCGGGGACGACGTTTGCCTCGACGCCGTCTCGCGACCCGACGCGTTCGCGCTCCTCTGGCCGAAGCTCCGCGCCGGGTACCTGCTCGACGCGCTCGAGCGGCTCGACGGGCGCGCGACCTCCAGCGAGCGGATCTCCGCGTTCGTGGACTCGGTGGGCGAGGCGCGCGCGACGCGCGGCCCGTCCGCCGGGCTCGGCGAGGACCTGCGCTTGCGCGGGAAGGGCGTGATCGGCTC
>JACDBY010000045.1 GCA_013694685.1 Actinomycetota bacterium | reverse complement strand
GCTGCGGCTTCTCCTGGGCGGTGTCGGGCAGCACGATGCCGCTTGCCGTGATGGCTTCCTCGTCGAGGACCTCCACGATCAGGCGGTCACCAAGGGGCTGCAGATTCATGCGATGTGCCTCCCTGAGACTGTGGTCGACTGTCAACTTCTGGCACTCGCAGCCTGCGAGTGCCGACCACTGGGTTATAGCACGCCCCGCGATTGTGCGTGTCGGTTGATCTCAGTTGGATCGACTCAGATCTTGACGGCGTCCTATCGGCACAATCGGGTGATGCGACGCGAGTTCTCGGCGGGCGCCGTCGTCGTGCGGCGGATGCGGGGACGGTGGTGGATCGCGCTCGTGCGGCCCCGCCGCGAGCACCACCGACCCGAGGTGTGGGCGCTCCCGAAGGGCCAGCTCGACCCGGGCGAACGTCCTCTGGAGGCCGCGCTCCGCGAGGTGCGTGAGGAGACAGGTCTCCGTGCGCGCGGCGAGCACAAGCTCGGCGATGTGCGCTACGTCTACACGTGGGACGGTGAGCGGATCTTCAAGGTCGTCTCGTTCTTCCTGCTCCAGGCGACGGGTGGCCGGCTCGGCGACCTGCCACCCGGGATGGAGATCGAGGTCGCGGAGACGCGCTGGGTGCCGCTCGCCGAGGCGCCGTCGCGCCTCTCGTACGGAGGCGAGAAGCAGATGGCCCGCCAGGCGGTCGACGCGCTCGCCGGGGTTCCTCCGGCCGCCGCGAGTCGTTAGGCTCGCGCCGGTGCCGACCTTCGCGCTCAACTTCTACTCCCCCGTCGTCGCCGACCAGCTCCGCACCGGGCGGAAGACGGCGACGATCCGGCTCGGCGACAAATCGGCGAAGTACCGGAAGGGAATGATCGTGACCGTGCTCGTCGGCGCACGCTACGGCCAACGGGAGAAGGTCTTCGACGCCGTGATCGACAAGGTCGAGGTGAAGGCGCTCGGCGAGCTCTCGCCGCGGGAGATCGAGCACGACAACCCCGAGATCCGTCGGGTCGAGGAGTTCAGCGAATGGCTGGGGCGGCTGTACAACCGTCCCGTCGCGCCCGACGACACGATCACGGTGATCCGCTTCTCCCAGATCGTCGGCACGATGTTCTAGCCGGGTTGGGCGGCGTGTCCGACTTCAGTCGGACACATGCTCTACCTCGGACGCCACTCTTCTCCGATGCGGATCGAGACCGAGCGGCTCCTAGCGTGGACGGCGACGGTGTGCAGGGACGAGATCGGATGGGCGATCGATCCCGCGCGTTGGGGGGAAGGTCTCGCCACCGAAGCTGCGGCCGCGGCGCCTCGGGATACGTTCGAACGCGTACGTCTCGAGCGAGTCGTGAGCTTCACCTCCCTGGCGAACATCGCGTCCACTCGGGTGATGGAGAGGCTCGGGCTCGAGCGTGGAGGCACGACCGAGTGGGCGGGCTCCGAGCACGTCTGGTACACGGTCTCGGCGCAGCGGGAGCACGTGTCCGACTGAAGTCGGACACGGAGACTCAGCGCCCCGGTCGCCTGATCGCCCCGCCGAAGAGCTCGTTGGGACGGAGCTCGGCCCCACAGGCCTCGCACGCGACCTGGAAGGCCGACGGCAGCCGCGCGTCGCACCCGGGGCAGCGGGCGAGGAGGGTCGTGGCGCATTGTGGACAGGCCGTCGCGCGCAGCTCTTCGTGCTCCTCGAAGTACCGGGCGACATGGCCGCACGAGGGGCAGAAAGCGACCCAGTCGCCGAGCGTCCGGCGTCGCTCCTCCTGAATCCAGTTCCGTCGAGGACGTGCCACGAACGAATGTCTACCGATCCGGTTGCGGGAGCACGTACGTGAGCGCGGCGGCGAGGGTCGTGCCGGCCTGTCCAGTGGGTAGAGTCCAGCCGATTCGTCGCCCACGAAGGGGAGCGCGCACGCATGGCAGTTCGCGAGGCCGAGCCGGTCGAGACGCTGCAAGAGGTGAAGGAGGCGGGCCTCGACCGCGAGGACCTGCTCAGCATGTACCGCAACATGCTGACCACCCGCGCGATCGAGGAGCGTGGTCACATCCTCTACAAGCAGGGAAAGATCCCGGGCTCCTTCTACACGGGCCGTGGCAACGAGGGCTCGGCGGTCGGTGTCGGGACGGCGATGGGCCCGAACGACGTCGGGACGCCGCTCCAGCGTGACATGGGCGTCCACGTGACGCGCGGGATCGAACCGTGGCGGGTCTTCGCGCAGTACATGGGACGGGTGGACGGCCCGACGAAGGGTCGCGATGGGAACGTCCACATGGGTGACGCGCGAATGGGGCTGCACACGATGGTCAGCCACCTGCCCGCGATGCTCCCGGTCGCCGTCGGCATGGCGCTCGCTTTCCGAATCCGCGACGAGAAGCGTGTCGCCGTCGCCTGGTGCGGCGAGGGTGCTGCGGCCCGCGGGGACGCACACGAGGGTATGAACCTCGCCGGCGTGCGTCGGCTCCCGGTCGTCTTCGTGATCGACAACAACCAGTGGGCGTACTCGACGCCCGCACATCTCGAGTACGCCGTCGACCACCTCGCCGACCGCGCCGCCGCGTACGGCTTCGAGGGGGTCGTCGTCGACGGCACCGACGTCCTCGCCGTCTACCGCGAGGCGAAGCGCGCGATCGAGAAGGCACGCGAGGGCGGTGGCCCGACCCTGATCGAGTCCGTGACGCTCCGCATGGAGGGTCACGCCGTCCACGACGACGCGTTCTACGTCCCGAAGGAGCTCTTCGAGGAGTGGGCGCGGCGCGACCCGATCGAGCGCTTCCGCGGCTGGCTGCGCGACAACGCCTCCATGAGCGACGAGGAGGAGGACGAGATCACGAGCGGCGTAAAGCGCCTGCTGAGCGCCGCGATCCAGCGCGCCGAGGAATCCCCGGTTCCCGATCCCGCGACCCTGCTCGACGGCGTCTTCGCGACACCCGAGGAGCTCGAGACACCCCACCACAAGTAATGGCGACCCAGGAGAAGACATACCTGCAGGCGATCTCGGACGGCCTCCGCCAGGAGATGCGTCGCGACCAGCGCGTGTTCTGCCTCGGCGAGGACGTCGGCGTCTACGGGGGAGCGTTCAAGGTCACGCAGGGCTTCCAGGAGGAGTTCGGGGCGAGCCGCGTGCTCGATATGCCACTGTCGGAGACCGCGATCGTCGCCGGGGCGACCGGGGCGGCGCTCATGGGGATGCGGCCGGTGGCCGAGATGCAGTTCGCCGACTTCGTCTCGTGTGCCTGGGATCACCTCGTAACGGTCGCCGCGAAGCAGCGGTACCGCGCCGGTACACCCGTGCCGATCGTCCTCCGGCTGCCGTCGGGCGGCGGCTTCTCGGGCGGGCCTTTCCACTCACAGAACCCCGAGTCGAGCTTCGCTCACATCCCGGGGCTGAAGGTCGTGTGCCCGGCGACGCCCGAGGATGCGAAGGGCCTTCTCGCGACGTCGATCGAGGATCCGAACCCCGTTCTCTACTTCGAGCACAAGCACCTCTACCGGCGGATCAAAGGCCCCGTGCCCGAGGAGCGCTACGCCACCCCGTTCGGCAAGGCGCGCGTCCATCGCGAGGGTGACGACCTGACGGTGATCACCTGGGGCGCAATGGTGTACACGGCCGATGAGGCGGCGGCGAAGCTCGCCGACGAGGGCGTCGAGGTCGAGGTACTCGACCTGCGGACGCTGATCCCGTGGGATCGCGAAGCGGTGCTCGAGAGCGTCGCGCGCTGCTCGAAGGCTCTCGTTCTGCACGAGGACACGAAGACCGGTGGCTTCGGCGCCGAGATTGCGGCGACGATCGCCGAGGAGGCGTTCGAGCAGCTCGACGCGCCGGTCCGACGGATCGCCGCGCCGGACAGCCCCGTCCCGTTCGCGCCATCGCTCGAGAAGGCATTCATCCCGCAGGTCGACGATGTCGCGGCGGCGCTCCGCGAGCTCGCCGCGTATTGAGGGCGAGGCAGGCCTCGCCCCAACTGAATCCAGGGAGGATCACGTGAGCACCGGAACCCAGGTCGAGGTCGTGATGCCCCAGATGGGCGTCTCCGTGTCGGAGGGAACGGTCACCCGCTGGCTCAAGCAGCCGGGCGATGCCGTGGCGCTCGACGAGACGCTGCTCGAGATCTCGACCGACAAGGTCGACACCGAGATTCCGAGTCCGGG
>JACDBY010000038.1 GCA_013694685.1 Actinomycetota bacterium | reverse complement strand
GGCACGGGAACTGCTCGCGGTGCGCCGCGAGCCCCTCGAGGTCGAAGGACGACTGCGGCACAACGACATCGACGTGCTCGCGCTCGACCACGTCGGCGACGGCGTCGGCGAAGCCCGGGTCGGAGCCTGCGGGGACGCGATGGAACGTGTCGCAGAGGTGCCGCCCCACGGACCGTTCCGACATGTCGGTGCCGACGAGCCTGACCTCGCGCTCGCCGTTCTCGCGCAACGCCCGAAGGAGGGCGACCGTACCGGGGGCGCCCGCGGCGGAGACGAGCACGGTGATCGGCCCGAGGGTCATGCTTGCGTATCCAAGCAGGTGGGCCCGACTGATGATATGATGAAGTGATGAAGCGCACCACAATCAGCCTTCCGGACGATCTCGTCGTCGCGCTCGAGCGCGAAGCGCGTCGAGGCCGGCAGTCGCGCTCCGAGGTCGCTCGGGTCGCGTTGCGGGCATACCTCCAGGTCGGCAACGGGGGTACGCGCGAACTGCCCTTCGCCGCGGTCGGCCACAACGAGGCAGCACGCCCGGCCGCCGAGCTCGACCAGCTCCTGCGCGAGGAGTGGGCGGATCACATCGAGCGTGATTCGTTTGACGATCGCGGTCGTTGACGCCGGGCCGCTGATCGCTGCCGCGAACTCGGCCGACCCCAGTCATCGGACCTCGGTCGAGGCGCTTGCGCGGACAGACCTGCGACTGGTCATCCCCGCGCTCATCGTCGCTGAGGCAACGTACGCGGTCGGGCTGCTGCTCGGGCCACGCGCCGAGGCGGCCTTCCTTCGCGGCCTCGAGCCGTTCGACGTCGAGGCGCCCGAGCCGGGAGACTGGAAACGAATCGGCGAGCTCGTCGAGCACTACGCCGACCTCCGGCTGGGTGGAGCCGACGCGTCGGCGATCGTCCTCGCCGAGCGGCTCGACGCCCGGGTCGTGATCACGCTCGACCGCCGTCACTTCTCAGTCGTCCGGCCGGCTCACTGCGAGGCGTTCGAGCTCTTGCCGGCGTAGCGCGAAGCGCAGCCGGGCTCAGCGGAGGAATGCAAGCAGGTCGCCGCGACGGGCCTCGAACCAGGCGGCTCGGCGGCGGATCTCCTCGCCGGAACCACGCTCCCACATCTCCCGCCAGCCTGGGCGTCGCTCGACACCACCCCAGAGGCGGTGGATCTCGTGGCCCATCTCGTTCCGGTGCGCGACGACGTCCAGGAGTCGTACGCGCTCGTCCCTCTCGAGCCCGTACGCGTCGCACAGGATTCGCAGCCGCTCACCCGCGCGATCGTTCGTCAATCCGAACGCCGCAGCCCGCTCCTCGTGCGCGAGCGGCGCCCAGAAGTTGGCCGCCGAGGCGACGTCGTAGAGTCGCGGGCCTGGTGCGGCGAGATCCCAGTCGATGAGCGCGACGGGCAACCCGTCGCGGAGGACGACATTGGGCGGGAAGACGTCGTTGTGACAGATCACCTCGCCGGGTGGCGGCGGACGGAGTGGCCCGCCGTGCCAGTGAGACGGCTCTGGTGCGACGAAGCCTGCCTGGGCGTCGTGCATGCGGCGCAGGAGGGTGCCGAGCGCCGCGACGACCTCGTCTCCGGGCGGAACGGGCGGCAGTGCGGGCTCGCCGTCGACGAACGAGAGGATCTCGCGCCCCCGCTGGTCGAACCCTCGAGCGCGTGGCGTCCCGTCGAAGCCGACGCGCTCGAAGTGGCCGAGCAACGCGTGAACGGCGGCGGTGTGGGGTCCGGGCGGTCGTCGAACCGTGTCACCGACCCGGACGACGACATTCTCGCCCACGTTGACGTCACCGCCCACCAGCGGGACCTCGCTCACGCGCCAACCTTCGGTTGGGCGCTCACGCGAGGTCGATGCGGTCGTCCGCGAGCTGCACGAGCCGGCGCTCGTGCTCTGCATCGAGCATCGCGCGCATCGTCTGTCCCATGGTCGAGCCGGCGTAGACCCAGATTTCCGGGTGCGTGAGAACCTGGAGCCAGGGGAACGCACCGATGCGGAGCTCTTCATGGGGGCAGCCGAACCGCCAGCGGTGGTTCGAGTCCGACCGGTAGGTCGGTGGGACGAAGTAGCCCTCCTGCATGACGTTCACCGCTCCTGTGACCGGCTGCGTCATGTATTCGGGATCCGGGTTGTGCCACGCGACGACCGGGTCGAAGCGCTCGTCGAGGCGTGCCTTTGGATAGACGGCGTGGAGGCCCACGCGGTGCCCGAGCTCGCGCAGGCGCGCGATCGCCTCGACGCCCTCTTTCGAGGCGAGGTTGTAGAAGACGGACTCGGTCATGAGGAAGTAGGTGGCAACGACGCCCTCGTCGGCTTCGAGCTTCGCCATCCGCAGGGCTGCGTCGAGGGACAGGTCGACGTCGTGGCGCAGGAGCACGTCGCCGCGGCGCGGTGGGCTCTCGAAGGTCGCGAAGCGGTACCCGCCCATCCTGGCGCTCTCGAGGAGCTCGCGGTAGTGCTCGAGCGTGAACGCGCAACTCATCGGGCGGCCAGCACCCAGTGGAACGTCGCGTCCCCTTCGGGCTCCTGGATCGTGACGAGCTCGTCGCGGAGCACCGTGAAGCCGGCGTCGGTGAGCAGCACGCGATTCGTCTCGGCGGGGAAGCCCGAGAAGTACGTCGGCGCTCCGAGCCAGTCGCCCGTCCAGCCGGCGAGATCGCTCGCCCCGAGGGTGACGAGGAAGAGCCCGCTCGGCGTCAGCCAGTCGTGGATACGGGAGAAGAGTCCCGCAAGGAGCTCGCGCGGGACGTGGTTGAACACGTAGAAGGAGGCCACGCCCTCGAAGGAGCCGGGAGCGAGCTCGAGCTCGGTGAGATCGGCGAGGATGAAGCGGGCGTTCGGGCAACGCTCGCGCGCGCGCCGGAGCTGCTCGCCCGAGAGATCGACCCCGGTCAGCTCGAAGCTCTGCGCCAGACGTCGCGTCTCGTCCGTGCCGCCGCCGCAGCCGAGCTCGAGCACCCGCGCGCCTGCGGGAAGGCGCGCGACGAGCTCGTCGCACCACTCGTGCCGGGGGTCGTCGCGAATCTGCTCCTTCCAGCTCTCCCACGTGT
>JACDBY010000036.1 GCA_013694685.1 Actinomycetota bacterium | reverse complement strand
AGCACGGGATCCTCGAGCGGAACCCCTTCGAGGTGCTCGATGTCGAAGGCGTCGGCGACCTGATGCGGATCGCGGTCGAGCGGGGTCGCGGCGCGAAGCCCGACCTCAAGCTCGGGATCTGCGGTGAACATGGCGGCGAGCCTCGCTCGGTGGCCTTCTGCCACGAGCTCGGGCTCGACTACGTCTCGTGCTCGCCGTACCGTGTGCCGCTCGCCCGGCTCGCGGCGGCGCAGGCCGCGCTCGCCGAGGCCGGTGTCACGTCGGTCGCTGTCGGCGGCTGAGCCTTCGTGGCGGCGTCGATCGAGGCCAGAATCGAGGCGCTAGAGCGGTGCCTGGTCGATACGTCGACCGGGGGGGAGGCAGGGCTGCGTGGGCGGATGGTGCACTACGCGGTCCCGGGCGCCGCGCTCGCCCTGATCGTCGACCGCGAGGTCGTCCTCGAGCGCGGGTACGGCGTCCAGGAGGCCGGGCGGTCCGACCCGGTCACGGCGACGACGCGGTTCCAGGCCTGCTCGATCAGCAAGCCCGTCGCCGTGCTCGGGATGCTCAGGCTCGTCGAGCGAGGTGTCCTCGACCTGGACGTCGACGTGAACGATCTGCTCGGATCGTGGCAGGTGCCGCCGAATGCATCGTGGCAGCCGCGGATCACACTGCGGCAGATCGCGAGCCACAGTGCCGGCCTGACCGTCAGCGGCTTCCCCGGCTACCGCTCGGACGCACGTCTGCCGACGCTGACGCAGATCCTCACGGGCAGCGCCCCGGCCAACACACCCGGAGTTCGGGTCGACACGTTTCCGGGCGTCCAGTTCCGTTATGCGGGCGGCGGAACGATGGTTCTGCAACAGGTTCTGGAGGACGTCACCGAACGGCCCTTCCGGGAGCTAATGCATGACCTGGTCCTCGGTCCGCTCGGCATGACCCGTAGCGACTACGCCCAACCCCTCCCACGCGAGCTGCACACGGCGGCCGCGACCGCGCACTACTCGGACGGGACTCCGGTCCGCGGGGGCTGGCGCGTCTACCCGGAGCTGGCGGCTGCGGGACTGTGGACCACACCTGGCGACCTCGCTCGCTACGCGATCGCCGTGCAGCGGGCATGCCGAGGCATGACGGACGCAATCCTCGGCGCGGAGCTCACCGAGCGCATGCTCACGCCGCAGATCAGGTCGATCCACCGCCTGGGGGGACTCGACTCGATCGGGCTCGGCCTGTTCCTCGGCGGTCAACCGGAGCCGACGTACTTTGGGCATAGCGGAGACAACCAAGGATTCAAATGTCACCTCCTGGCGCATCGGGATGCCGGCAACGGCGCGGTCGTGATGACCAACGGCGACGGAGGCCATGCACTGGTCCACGAGATCCTGAACGCCCTCGGGAGGGAGATGGAATGGCCGGATTACGAGGCGGCCGAGCCACCTGAGAACACGCAAATGGGCGTCGCGTTGGATCCCTTCACCGGCGTCTACGAGCTCCGTTCCGATGCGAGGGTCTCGGTGTCACGCGACGGCGACTATCTGTGCGTCCATGTACCCGGCCAACGTGCGGCTCGGTTCGTGCGGCTTTCGGAGACCGAGTTCGCCTCGGTCGCACTCGACACCACACTCACGTTTAGCCGAGCCGCCGACGAGCGCGTCACGGAGCTGATTCTCCACCAGAACGGGGATGAGCTGTCGTGTCGCCGGATAGACGGCGCAGCGGTCGGTCGCTAGATCCGACCCGGTTGCCGTCCTGCCCGTCCCGTACGCTCGCCGCGTGCTGGACAGTCTCAACGACTCCTTCGGCGTGCTCGTCGTCGCCGCCGTCTTCCTTTTCGCGGTGCTCGTCGTGCTGGCGCAGACGGTGCGCATCGTCTCGCAGGGCAACGCCGGCATCGTCGAGCGGCTCGGGCGTTACAGCCGCACGCTCGATCCCGGACTCCATTTCCTGTTCCCGTTCCTCGACCGACTGCGGCGACCGCTCGTCGATCTGCGCGAGCAGGTGGTGGCGTTTCCGTCGCAGCCCGTCATCACCCGGGACAACGTCACGATCTCGATCGACACCGTCTTCTACTACACGATCGCCGATCCCTTCCGGGCCACGTACGAGGTCGCGCACCTCTTGCTCGCCGTCGAGCAGCTCACCGTGACAACGCTGCGGAACGTGATCGGCTCGCTGTCGCTCGAGGAGACGCTCACCTCGCGCGACAAGATCAACGCCGACCTCAGGATCGTCCTCGACGAGGCGACTGAGCGCTGGGGGATCCGCGTCAACCGGATCGAGCTCAAGTCGATCGACCCGCCGTCGTCGATCCAGGAGGCGATGGAGAAGCAGATGCGCGCCGAGCGCGACCGTCGTGCCGTGATTCTCATCGCCGAGGGTGAGAAGCAGTCGCAGATCCTCACCGCCGAGGGGCACAAGTCGTCGCAGATCCTCACCGCGGAGGGCGATCGTCAGGGCCGCGTGCTGCGCGCCGACGGAGAACGTGAGGCGACGATCCTGATCGCCCAGGGTCAGGCCGAGGCGACTCGCCAGACCTTCCAGGCGATCCACGACGGGCGTCCGACCGCCGATCTCCTCACCTACCAGTACATCGAGGCGCTACCGAAGCTCGCCGACGGGCAGGGCATGACACTGATGCTCGTCCCGGCCGAGGCGATCGGCGCGATGGGCACGCTCGCGGCGCTCGGCGGCGCGCTCCGCTCCGGCGGTGACGCGGCGGCGACCGACGCGCCGCCGCGCTCGTCGTGAGCACCTGGCCTGACGGGGGCGCGGCTGAAGCCACGCCCGGGGTCTTGCAGCGTGGCTTCAGC
>JACDBY010000029.1 GCA_013694685.1 Actinomycetota bacterium | reverse complement strand
GCCCAGAGCTCCGGACCCCGGGCTGCACCGGTCAAGGCCAGCCGGAGATGGCGGAGGTCGCCGCCGACAGCCTTCAGCTCGCGGACGATCCCGCGCGCGCCGGACTCGTCGAGTTGCTCGCCGGCACGCGAGCGCAGCTCGAGAAACCGCTCGAGAGTCGGTCGCGCGTCGACCGGCAGCGACACCGCGTCGGGGCTGGTGATCTGAAGCGCCATCTCCCGCGCCTCGACGAGCGACCGCGCGCCGCGCAACGCACGCGCGAGGTTCGGCGGCGCACCCGACGCCGCGGTCAGCTCGTCGTCGCTCATCGCAGTGATCGCGTCGATCGCCAGCCGACCGAGGCGTCCACGATCCAGCTGCACGTCGTGTGCGGGCAGCCCGAGCTCGTCGAGGTAGGCACGCGCGGCCGCGGCGGGCACACCGTCCGAGCGGAGCTCCGCCACCGACGAGTGCCCGTGACGCTTCGAGAGCTTCCGGCCGTCCTCCCCGAGCAGGAGCCCGTGGTGGAGCACCTGTGGCAGCTCACCGCCGAGCGCGACGGCGATTCGCTGCTGGAGCTGCTCGTTCGCTCGGTGGTCTGAGCCGCGAATCACGTGCGTGATCCCAAGCTCGAGGTCGTCGGCCACGCTCGCGAGCTGGTACGTGGCGGTGCCGTCGGCCCGGACGAGCGTCGTCGTGCCGAGCCTCAGCGCTCCCTCCTCATCACGGCGCGCGGCTCCCGAGGCCTCAGCGGTCGCCGCCGCGGCCGCGTAGAGCTTGGCGCGAGCGCTCTGCCGCACCGGGCCTTCATCCCAGTCGATCCCCAGCCACGCCAGATCCGCGACGATCGCCTCCTCACCCCCGGCAACCGTCCTCGACGGGTCGGTGTCGTCGATCCGGAGCACGAGGGCGCCATCGTGCTCGTCGGCGAACCTGCGATTCGCGACGGCGGTGAGCGCGTTGCCGAGATGGAGCGACCCCGTCGGGCTGGGCGCGAAGCGAACCCGGACACTCACGCGTCGATCGGCACGTGCCCCGGCTCACCGGCGACGCGCTCGAGCCAGGCTCGGAGGGCGGGGTACGGCTCGAGGTCGAACCCGCCTTCGTGAGTGACGTGCGTGTAGGCGTAGAGCACGATGTCGGCGAGCGTGATCGAAGTGCCGACGATGTGCGAGCCTGCCGCCGCGAGGTGAGTCTCCATCGCCTCGAGCGCCTTCGTGCCGGATCGCTGTCTGCTCTCGATCGTCGAGGCGTACTTCTCCGGCTCGCCGGAGTACGCGAGGAGGAACCGCGCGACCGCGATCGCAGGCTCGTGGGTGTACTGCTCGAAGAACATCCACTGCAAGACCTTCGCGCGGTCGTAGCGGTCAGCGGGAACGAAGCGCGTGCCCTCGCCGAAGTACCAGAGGATCGCGCCGGACTCCGCGAGCGGCCGCCCGTCGTCGAGCACGAGCGTGGGGACGCGCAGGTCAGGGTTGAGCCCGCCGAGCACATCCGGTCGATCCGAGCGGTCGACCACGTCGAGCTCGCGCCGCTCGTAGTCGATCCCGAGGTGCGCGAGGAGCAGCCGCACCTTGTAGCAGTTGCCCGAGACCATCGAGTTGTAGAGGAGCACGACCCAGACGCTACAGCGCGCTGCGCGCGCAGTACCCTCGCAGCAGTGGAAGTCGAGCTCCTCGCGTGGTTTGCACAGCACGCACGCGATCTCCCCTGGCGCCGGACGCGCGACCCGTACGCGATCCTCGTCTCCGAGGTCATGCTCCAGCAGACACAGGTCGAGCGGGTCGTGCCCCGCTACCTCAGGTGGCTCGAGCGCTGGCCGACGACCGAGGCCCTCGCCCTCGCCGCGCCCGCGGAGGTGATCGTCGAGTGGCAGGGACTCGGCTACAACCGACGTGCGCTCACCCTGCATCGCGCCGTCCGTCAGGTGACCGAGCTCGGGTGGCCGACGGATCTCACGACGCTCCCAGGCGTCGGCCCGTACACGGCCGCCGCCCTGCGCAACTTCGCCTTCGGCGACGACGTCCTCCCGCGCGACGTCAACGTCGGGCGAGTCGAGCGACGGACGGGACACTCGTTCGACGGCGCCGCCGCGCAGGCGCTCATGGATCTGGGCGCAACGATCTGCCTGGCACGGATCCCACGCTGCTCGGTCTGTCCGCTGGCGGAGGCGTGTCCGTCACGCGGGACGCGGGACGAGCCCGCCCGCAGGCAGTCGCGATTCGAGGGCTCCTTCCGGCAGCGGCGTGCAGCGGCCCTCCGGCTCGTCGTAACATCACCACGCGCTGCGGAGGAGCTCGATCCGGACGCCGTGGGATCGCTCGAGCGGGACGGCCTGGTCGTCGTCGACCACGGTGTCGTCCGTCTTCCGAGCGAACCCTGATCCGCAACGCGCCGCCGTCACACGTGAGCCAACACGCAGGCGAGCGGGCGCGGCACGCAGGCGAGATCCAGCGCGTCGGCAAGCAGCGTTGCATAGCGGATCTTTCGGTTCCACATGAAGCGCCAGAGCTGCTCCTCGTGGTCAAGCCCTCGCTTCGCGACCTGTTTCTGGAAGGTCCGAAAGGAGCGCAGCTCACCCTCGGCGTCGATGACCTGCTCCATGCGGGTGGGCCCGAGGGCGCGGACGAGCTCGTCCTCGAGGTCTGCGCTGCACACGTAGAACCCCAGTTGTTCCATCGCCGCCCGCGAGAGGTCAGCGCCCAAACCGGCACCCTCGAGTCCTCGCCGGACGACGTGCTCCTCGCCCTCGTCGTAGAGACCGGCGAGTGTCACGTTCGAGCCGAGCGCGCCGAACCGCGTGAGGAAACGTCCGATCGCATGCACGCCCCCGGTCGGGAGGATGGCGACGCGATCGGCGACGAGGTCTCGACCGAGACGCGCGCCGAGCGCCTCGAGCGCGATGCGGTCGCTCATGCCCTCGACAAGCACGATCGCGCGCGGGTCGTCTGCACCCGGCACCCGCGCAGCGTGCGGATCTCCGGCGGCGGACGAGGTTCCGCTCGGGGAACGGCCGGAGACGAGGATCGCCGTGTCCGTCATCCGAGCGAGGGTAGCGCCCTGCCCGTGCACACCGAGCCGGAGCGATATCGCGTCTCACCCCAGAGTGGTCGACCGAGGAGATCGCTCGTGACGTCCACGACCCGCTCGTATCTCTCCCACCCCGAGTCATCAGAGCTGCGCTGGCTGGGTGAACACGTTCACGTACTTTGTCGCCACACCGGGGTTTCGCGCGCGCGACCCGACGAAGGTGGCCGGCTGACCGAGCAACGCGCCGAGCGCCGCTGCGTCCACCTCGACGTGCGCCGCGCCCGGGAGCGCCCCGCGAACCGAGCTCAGCGCCCCTCGTCGTAGCCGGGCCGCGCCTCGTCGTAGCGCGGCAGTCCGTCGTCCGGGATCTCCTCCCAGCTCGCCGCGTAGGCGACGAACGCCCGCGACTCCGGCCGCACCCCGGGATCGCCGTCGATCGCACCGAGCCTGACGCCCGTGTAGTCGCGCGAGCCCGGTTCGCAGCTGAAGAGCGCCGAGCCGCACCGCACGCAGAAGACCTTCTCGCGCCCTCCCTCCGGAGTCCAGCCACGAAGCTCGTCCTCGCCCTGCAGGATCCGCACCGAACCGGATTCGGCCCGCGCGTTCGCCGACGACGCTGTGCCCGAGCGGCGCTGGCAGCGGGTGCAATGGCAGTATCCCGCCGAGAGGAACGGTCGGCTCACCTCGAAGCGGACGGCGCCGCACCCGCAACCGCCGGTGATCGGTTCGTCCACCCTCCTCCTCCCTCAGCTTCCTCGCCGGGCGAGCGCGCCGGCCGTGAGACGCTCGGAGTCCGGCTTCAGGTCGATACCCGCACCCGCGAGCACCCGTGCGACGAACGGGCGCTTGTCGGCGGTGTAGCGCGGTCGGTCGGGTGTTCCTGCCGCATGACGCAGCTTCCAGGTTCCGTACTTCGCGGCGAGCGACGCGTCGACGCGCAGCGCGTCGCGAAACGCGAGTCGCTCGCGCCAGAGGTCGCTCCCGGGCTCGGTCAGGTGCACGCCGTAGGTTCGCCCGTGCGGCTCGTGCGGCTCGGGCCGCCAGAGAAGATGCGCGTCCGGCCGGTGCTCGCGGTACCAGTAGCCGAGCTCCTCGAGCGGCTCGAACGCCTCACGCGCAGCAT
>JACDBY010000487.1 GCA_013694685.1 Actinomycetota bacterium | reverse complement strand
GCAGTCATGTGCGCCGGGTTGTTGGGCGCGACGGAGGCGGCGGGCTCGTTCTGCTGTCGCTCACCACCAGCCGTCGTCGTGTTGGCGTCGCTCGAGCAGCTATTGATCGTCGCGTCCGTCAAGCCGTCGTGGCGCACGTACGCCTGATCCGTGATCTCCACGTCCGCGAGCGCCGCGCCCCCAAACGCGAGTGCGGCCAGTGCGACGAGCGAAGCAACCAGGAGGTGCTTCGTCATGTGTGTCCCCCTTCTCGGTTCGTCCGGATGGGACGACACTACCCCTTCCCACCGCCGCAAACACCCGTGCTACCTTGGAGCTCAGCCGTGCGGCTTCGCCATGCGCCGGAAATCGAGCGCCTCGTCGAGCACGCTCTCCTCGACGCCCGCCTCGCGTGCCACCTCGCGCAAGGACCGGCCTGACGCAGCTGCCTGCTTCACGATCTCGGATGCCTTGTCGTAGCCGATGAAGGGGTTGAGGGCTGTTGCGGCACTCAGCGTGCCCTCGGCGTACTGCTCGTTCCGGTCCCGGTTCGCCTCGATCCCAGCGACGCACTTCTCCTCGAGCAGCGTCGCCGCGTTCGCGAGGAGACCGATCGACTGGAGCAGGTTGCGGGCGATGAGCGGCACGTAGACGTTCAGCTCGAAGTGGCCGTTCATGCCGCCGATCGTGATCGCGGTGTCGTTGCCGATCACCTGTGCGGCGACCTGCGTCACGACCTCCGGGATTACCGGGTTGACCTTCCCCGGCATGATCGACGAGCCCTTCTGCAGCTCCGGGAGGAAGAGCTCCGAGAGGCCGGCACGCGGGCCGGAGCCCATCAAGCGGAGGTCGTTCGCGATCTTCGTGAGCGAGACGGCGACGACCTTGAGCGCGCCGGATGCCTCGACGAGCCCGTCACGCGCCGCCTGTGACTCGAACGGGTCGGCGGGCGCCGCGATCGGCAGCCCGGTGGACTCGTGGAGGAGTTCCCGAACCTTCTCCGCGAACGCGGGATGCGTGTTGAGACCCGTGCCGGTGGCCGTGCCGCCGAGCGGGATCTGACCGAGGCGCGGAAGCGTGTCGGAGATGCGGGCCACTCCCTGTCGAACCTGGGCGGCGTAGCCGGAGAACTCCTGGCCGAGCGTCACCGGCACGGCGTCCATCAGGTGGGTGCGGCCGGACTTGACGACGTCGTCGAACTCCTCCGCCTTCTGCTCGAGCGCGTGCGCGAGTTGCTCCAGGGCGGGGAGGAGCTCCGCGACCGTGCGGTCCAGCGCGGCCAGATGCACCGCCGAGGGGAAGACGTCATTCGACGACTGACCCATGTTGACGTGGTCGTTCGGATGGACGTCGTCGCCCGCGAGGGCAGCGATCACCTCGTTCGCGTTCATGTTCGAACTCGTGCCCGAGCCGGTCTGGAAGACGTCGATCGGGAACTGGTCGTCGAACTCACCCGCGGCGATGCGATCGCCGGCCGCCGCGATCCGCTGCGCCACGTCGGCGTCGAGGAGACCGAGGTCGGCATTTGCCCTGGCGGCGGCGGCCTTGATCCGGCCGAGCCAGCGCGCGACGGCGACAGGGATCGGCTCGCCCGAGACGGGGAAGTTCGCGACGGCCTTGGTCGTCTCTCCACCCCAGAGCTCCCGCGGCTCGCTCGTCGCGCTCACGAGACGATCGTAGCGAGGTCGATGGGTCACGTTTCCCGCAACGAGCGATGCTCCGCCGGGGCACCCCAACCCACCACCCACTGTCGATTCTATCGGCTTTGTTGCCTCATAAGGCGACAGAACTGTGCCAACTTTGCGCCAACTTCATGACGCGCCTCCGAAACGGCAGGAATGCCCTACCCGTCGAGCTGTCGATCCGCCCGCGGCGCCTGCGCGGCTGTGAGGAGCTCGTCCCACGTGGAGTGCTTGACCCGGGGGCGACCGAGGGGCTCGCCCCGGCTCCGCTCGCTCGCGTCGATCGCCTCCCAACCCGCGTAGACGACAGGGGCGAGTCCCCGCTCGGCGAGGAGCTGCTCGAGATCCTCACCCGTGGCCTCCGGCAGCCGGCCGCCGCGCGCGTCCTCGAGCAAGAGCTCGACGGTCTCGGTCGCGTCTTTCTTGTTCGTCCCGATCACGCCGCTCGGGCCACGCTTGATCCAACCCGCGCAGTAAAGGCCGGGCACGCGCTCGCCGTCAGGATCGAGAGCCCGGCCGCGGTCGTTCGGCACGGTGCCCCCCCTGTGGTCGAACGGGACGCCCGGAAGCGCCACACCGCGGTAGCCGACGCTGCGGAAGACGATGCCGCACTCGACCATCTCGGTCTCCCCGGTCGGCATAGCGCGCCCGTCGACGAGCGTGTTCCGAACGAGCTCGATCGCCTCGACCCGGCCGTCACCGAGGATCGCGACCGGCGAGGCATGAAACTGCAGCCGGATCGAGCGGCGCTTCCCCGCCACCGGGCGGTCCGCGTACGCGCGCAGGTGCTCCACGTTGCGCTTCACCTGGGGCGGTGCCGCCTCGAGCTCGGCCGCACTTGCCAAGTCGAGGTCGAGCGCGGCCGGATCGACGAGCACGTCGGCTCCGGCGAGCTCCCCGAGCTCACCCACCTCGACGGGCGTCCACGCGGCCTGCACGGGCCCGCGCCGACCGACGACGAGAATCTCCTTCACTCCGGCCCCGTTGATCGCCTCGATCGCCGCATCGGTCGTGTCGGTGGGGGCGAGCTCCTCGGGCGTGAGCGCGAGCATCCGCGCGACGTCGAGCGCGACGTTCCCGTTCCCGATCACGACCGCGCGCTCGTGCGAGAGGTCGAACTCGAGCTCCTGAAAGTCGGGGTGGCCGTTGTACCAGGCAACGAAGGCCGTCGCGGGCCACGAGCCCGGGAGCTCCTCGCCCGGGATCCCGAGCTGTCGGTCGGTCTGCGCACCCACCGCGTAGATCACCGCGTCGTACCGCTCGGCGAGCTCCGCGTGCGTGACGTCGCGACCGAGCTCGACGTTGCCGAAGAAGCGAAACGCCGGCTGACGCGCGATCTTCTCGAACGCCCGCGAGACGGCTTTGATGTTCGGGTGGTCGGGTGCGACCCCGAGCCGCACGAGCCCCCACGGCGTCGGCAGCCGGTCGATCAGGTCGACCGCGGCCTTCGGCTCCTGGCTAGCGAGGAGCGCCCCAGCGGAGTAGAACCCGGCTGGTCCCGAACCCACGACGGCAACACGAATCAGGTCCTTCATCGCGCGGATCCTAGGAGGCGCCCGCACGGTCGGCTCTCGGTCGAGCCGTGGAGAAAGGGGAAGTCCGCGTCAGTGACTGCAGCCGGAACCGCAGCCGCCGACCTCTGTTCCTTCGGGGAGCTCTTCGCCCTCCTCGACCTGGAACGAGTGGCCGCAGCCGCAGGAGGAGACCGCGTTCGGGTTGTCGATCTTGAACCCGGACTCCTGCAGACCCGTGAGGTAGTCGATCTTCGCGCCCTGGAGGTACGGGACGCTGAAGGGGTCGACGACGATCCTGACGCCCTCGAGCTCGAGCTCGTGGTCGCCCTCGGCGACACCGGTGTCGAAGCCGAGGCCGTACTGGAAACCGGAGCAGCCGCCGCCCTGGATCGCGACGCGCAGGACGAGCGCCTCCGCGTCGGGCTCCGCGGCCATGAGCTCCTTCACCTTCTGGGCCGCGAACGGGGTCAGGTCGAGAAGCGTCTCCGTGGGCCGCTCTGCGATCTCCATGCCCTGATCATAGCCAGGAGGCACGAGGTCGCGGCGTCCCCGACTTTGTGACACCCGAATCGACCGTCCCGAGCGGGTTCGGCTCCTGGATCGTGCGTCCTGCGAGGAGTGGTAGCGTTGGGCTCCGACCCCGGATGCGGGATCGAGGACACGTGCTCGCCGACTGGCTCCCGTTTCTCATCTACGCAGTGTTCGCGGCGGCGATTCCGGCGTCGATGATCCTCTTCTCGTTC
>JACDBY010000272.1 GCA_013694685.1 Actinomycetota bacterium | reverse complement strand
GATCAGGTGAGCTCCGATCGGCCCGCTCGTGTAGGCCACGATCGGACGTGTTCCCACGAGCCGCCCATCTACGAGCTCGGCGCGAAGCGTGGTCACGCGCACCGTTACTGCTCTCCTCGCCTCGACTTGGCCAGCTACGTCGGCGGCCGCCGCCACTGCAAGGCGACGAGAAACGCCATGAGGAGGCGCGAGGTCACGTCTTGTCTACGACGGTCGCCCCAGATTGGTTCCCACGACCGTTCATGCCTTCATCAACGTCGGGGCGTCGCCACCCTCCGCGGCGAGGGTCTCGGCGAGGGTCTCGGCCTTGATCCAGTCCGCGTGCTCGAGCAGGTCCGCGTCGCCCGCCGGGATCGACAGGCGGATGCGGTCAGTGAGGGCGAGGCCGGTTTCCTTCCGGAGGGAGTTGACGCTGTGGATGAGCTCGTACACCCGGCCCTCGAGGCGGAGCTCGTCGTCGAGCTCCGTTGCGAGGGCGACGGTGACGCCCTCGGCGGACGCGATCGCCCAACCGTCGCGACCCGAGCGCTCGACGAGCACCTCATCCGGCCCGAGCTCATGGCCCGCGGCGCGGAACCGTCCATCGCCGAGCTCCTCGAACTCGCCGGCAGCGAGCGCCGTCCGGACATCCCCGAGCGCCTTTCCGAGCTTCGGGCCGAGGACAGGCAGGTTCGGCTTCACCCGGAGGTCGGCCTCGACATGGCCTAGCGCCGTCTCCTTCACCCGGAGCTCGTCGCGGACGAGCCGCAGGAGTTCCGCATCCGGCGAGGCGCCCTCGATCACAAGCCGTCCCAGCGGTTGCCTCAGCTTGACACCCGAGGTCGAACGCGCGACGCGGCCGAGGTCCACGATGCGTCGGGCGTCGCCCATGGCCGAGAGCGTCTCCGCGTCGGGCTCGTCGAGCGTGGGCCAGCCCGCGAGGAAGACGGACTCCGGGGGTCCGTCGCACGCGTCGCGCACGAGCACCTGCCAGAGGTGCTCGGCGAGGAAGGGCAGCATCGGCGCGACGACGCGGAGCGCCTGCACGAGTGAGTGCCAGAGCACGCGCAGCGCCTGCTCGTCACCGTCCCAGAAGCGCCGCCGCGAGCAGCGAATGTACCAGTTGGAGAGATCGTCCAGGTAGCCCTCGAAGGCACGGATCGCGTCCACGGAGAGCCAGCGCTCGTAGCCGTCGGTCGCCTCGGCGACGAGCAGTCGAGTGCGCTGGACGAGCCACCGGTCGAGCGGGTCCTCGCCCGGCTCGGGTCGCTCCAGGTCGGCGTACCGCGGCGTAAACGCCTCGACGTTCCCGTACTGGACGAGGAACGTGACCGAGTTCCAGAACGTCAGGAGCTTGCGCTGAATCTCGTGCGCAGGCCCGAAGCCGAAGAGGAGGTTGCGGTCCGGGGGCTGGGCGCAGTACTGCCAGCGCATGACGTCCGCTCCCATACGCGCGAACGCGTCCGGCGCGTCGATCGTGTTCCCCCACGAGCTGTGCATCTCGCGGCCGGACTCGTCGAGCATCTTCTCGTAGCCGAGCACCTTCCGGAACGGCGCCCGCCCCGTGAGCACGACCGACATGAAGAGCTGCGAGTAGAACCAGAGTCGGATCTGCTCGCGCATCTCGGAGACCCAGTCGGCCGGGAACCACTCCTCCCACGTGGCGTGGTCGGGCAGGTCGGCGGTCGTCAGCCCCTTCGCCGCACCGGTCGCGTACCCCTCGTCCAGGTACTTCGGGTTCTGCCAGCCGAGCGTCGAGAAGGGCACGATGCCCGCGTCCAGCCAGACGTCGCCGACCTCGACGACGCGCTCGACCGGCCGGTTGCACGCCGCACAACGGATCGGCACGCTGTCGATCCAGGGACGGCGAAGCTCTTCGAGCTGGTCGAGCCCGGCGAAGGCCCGCTCCTCGAGCTCGGCCCGCGAGCCGATCACGTTCAGGTGCCCGCACTCGCAGGGGTAGAACGGGAGCGGCAACCCGTAGTAGCGGCGCCGCGAGATGTTCCAGTCCCCCATGTTGCGGAGCCAGTCGTCCATGCGCTTGCCCATGTAGGCGGGCGTCCATTCGATGGTCGCGTTCGCGTCGAGGAGCGGCTGCCGGAGCTCCTCGACCGCAATGAGCCAGTCGTCGGTGACGCGCCAAATGAGCGGCGTGTCGCAGCGCCAGCAGTGCGGGTAGCGGTGGAGGTGGAGGCCGGCGTGGATTAGGGAGCCCTGCTCGGCGAGCCTGCCGACGATCTGGTCGGCCGCCTCCGTCGTCGAGAGGCCGTGGAGCCAGCCGTACGAGTCGTAAAACCGGCCCGCCTCGTCGACGGGCGAGAGCACAGGCAGGTCGTGGACGCGGCCCAGCTCGAAATCCTCCTGCCCGGCGCCCGTCGCGATGTGGACGATTCCAGTCCCCTCTTCCAGCGAGACGTCGTTCCAGGGGATGACGCGATGGTCGACGTCGCCACCGGGGCCGAGCTCGTCGAACGGGCCGCGGTACCGCAG
>JACDBY010000478.1 GCA_013694685.1 Actinomycetota bacterium | reverse complement strand
CGCCGAGGATCTGGTCGGCGCGATGCTCGAGCTGTACGGCGAGGGGCGCGAGCGGATCGTCCATGCCCTCGAGGCGGCGCCAGAGGTGCGCGACGGCCTCGCCGGCGACGGTGTCGTCGCGAGCCTGCTCCTCATTCATGGTCTCTATCCCGTCCCGCTCGCGGAACGGGTGGAGGCCGCGCTCGTGAGCGTGCGGCCCTACATGGAGTCGCACGGCGGCGGCGTCGAGCTCGTCAAGATCGAGACCGGCGTCGCGCACCTGCGCTTGCGTGGCAGCTGCGACGGCTGTCACGCCTCGGCCTCGACGCTCGAGCTTGCGATCAGGGAGGCGCTCGACGAGGCAGCGCCCGACCTGGACGGGATCGAGGTCGAGGGACTCGTCGAGGCACGGCAGCCGAAGAAGCTGCTCCCACTCGTCGGCGAGACGGCTCCGGCCCAGGCATCGTGGGTCGAGCTGGCCGGTGTCTCGGAGCTCGAGATCGGGTTGCTCACTCAAGTCCAGGTGGGGGTCGTCCCTCTCCTTGTCGCGAACGTCGGCGGGACCCTCCTCGCCTACCGCAACGCCTGCGTGGGCTGCGGGGCACCGCTCCACCGGGCCGAGCTTGACGGCGGTGTGCTCACCTGCCTTGGTTGCAGGCGTCGTTTCGAGCTGCCGCTCGCCGGGCGTGCGATCGGCGAGGACCTCCAGCTCGCACCCGTCCCGCTGCTCGAGGAGGACGGGCTCGTCCGGGTCGCTGTCGCGTGATCGACGGTGGCGCGATCCGTGAGCTCCGCCGGCTCGCCAACCGCCAGGTCGAGAGGCCCGTGGTTTCGGCGGAGGAGCGCTGCGACCTCTGCTCGGCCTCGATTCCGGCCGACCATCGCCACCTGCTCCACGTCGAGGAGCGACAGATCGTCTGCACGTGCGAGACCTGCCGCGCGCTTTTTGCCGGTGACGGGCCTTACCGGCCGACCGGCTCGCGGACGATCTGGCTCGAGGGGCTTGACCTACCGGACGAGCTCTGGGCTTCCTTCCGAATCCCGATCGGCTTGGCCTTCTTTTTCGACAGCAGCGCCGCCGGCGGTGTCGTCGCGTTCTACCCAAGCCCGGCCGGGACGACCGAGTGCGAGCTCGACCTCGGGCCGTGGGAGGCGCTCGCGGCTGCGAACCCGGTGCTCGAAGGACTCGAGACCGATGCCGAGGCGCTCGTCGTGAACCGGCTCGCCGGGGCGCGCCAGCATGCGATCGTCCCGATCGAGGAGTGCTACCGGCTCGTCGGCCTCGTGCGCGTGAACTGGGAGGGGATCTCGGGCGGGCCGGGGATCGAGACCGCCGTCGCGGGGTTCTTCGCGGAGCTCGAGGAGAGAGCGGCTTGACCGAGACCCAACTCGACGCGGGACGCGTCCTGCCGGCTCCCGAGCTCGAGCTCGAGGTCGTGGACGCGATTGCCGCGCCGCACGTGGCTGCTCCGACACTCCACTTCACGCTTCGTGCGATCGAGCCCACCGGGCGCGAGGTCTACATGGTCGCTCTCCAGACCCTGATCCACATCGACCCCGGCCTCCGCTCCCACGACGGTGAGACCCGCGACCTGCTCGTCGATCTCTTCGGGGAGCCCGAGCGTTGGGCTGCGACGACGACCAGCATCGTCCTCGCGCAGGTCGACGTACTCGTCCCGTCCTTCACGCGCACGACCGACTTCACCATCCCGGTTCCCTGCAACTATGACCTCGAGGTGGCGTCGACCAAGTATCTGTACGCACTGCCGGACGGAGAGGTTCCGCTCAGCTTCCACTTCAGCGGCCGGGTCTTCTACCGCGGCGACGACGGACGGCTGCAGATCGTGCTGGTGCCCTGGGTCTCGGCAGCGTTCCGCCTGCCGGTGGCGACCTGGCGGCGGATGATCGAGCTGCACTACCCGAGGAGCGGCTGGATCCGCGTTCAGGAGGACACGTTGCGGCGGCTCCAGCTGCGGAAAGCAGAGCGCGGCCTCCCGACCTTCGACAGCGCGCTCGCCGAGCTGCTGGAGCTTGCACAGCCGTGATCGAAGAGCTCGTCGACTCGCTGCTCCACGAGGGCTACGCTCTCTACCCCTACACACCCGGAGCGCACAAGAACTCGACCCCGACACCGTTCGGGATCGTCTACCCGGCCGGCTACGAGTACGGCTACGACCACCTCCGGTTGGAGTGCCTCGTCCGCGGCGAGGAGCCCGAGCTCGACGTCGAGGTCCGGTTTCTCCAAGCGAGCGGCGAGCGCCACCAGGCCGTCGAGCGGCGGGTTCGGGTCGGCAAGCTCGAGCTGCCACCCCTGCAAGGCGAGATCACGCTCGAAGTCGAAGCCGTGGAGCCCGGGCTGCACCACGTGAGGCTCCTGATCGAGAACCACACCCCGTTTGCGGGCGGCACGCGCGCCGAGGCGCTCGAGCACTCGCTGATCTCGACCCACCCACTCCTGCGCGTCCGGGGCGGCACGTTCGTCTCTCCGCTGGAGGCACCGCAATGCAGCAACGTGAACACGTGGCCCGTGCTCGCAGCACCTGACGACACTGCCATTCTCGGCGCCGCGATCGTGCTCCCCGACCATCCGCAGCTCGCGCCCGAGAGCCTGGGCAGCCTCTTCGACGCCACCGAGATCGAGGAGGCGCTCCTGTTGCACGTACACGCCCTCTCCGACGCGGAGCGCGAGGAGATCGCGGGCGGCGACCCAGCGGTGCGCGAGATGGTCGAGCGTGCGCTTGCCTCGACACCGGAGGACATCGTTCGTTTGCACGGCCTCATGCGCCCGGGCAATGAGATCGGCGGCGAGCCGCCTGTGCCGCCCCGCCCACGGCAGGAGCCGGCGACCGAGCGCGAGGCGACGATCGACGGACGCACCTTCCGGCTCGGCGACCAGCTCGTGCTCCGGCTCGCCGGCCGGATCGACACCTACGACCGGATGCTCGACGGGCGCACGGCGACGCTTGAGCGGATCTACATCGACTACGACGACAAAGTGCATCTCGGCGTGACGATCGACGACGACCCGGGACAGGAGCTGATGCGCGAGACGGGTCGCTTCCACTTCTTCTTCGCGGGCGAGGTCGAGCTCGTCCCGGGTCAGCAACGGACACAGGAGGATGCGAGATGACAGAGCATGACGAGACGGCGAAGCCCGCGCTCAACGAGGACAATCCGCCGCAGCAGCCAGAGGACGGCGACAAAGGGCTCGGAACCGAGACGGGCGCCGAGGTCACCGAAGGCTCGGACGTGATCGACTCGATGCCGGAGGCGAGGGGCGAGGTGGTGTACCCCGACATGGAGCATCCTGACGAGCTGCGGCCGGATGTCGTGCCGATGGAGGGACACGTCGAGGAGGATCCGGACACGACGGGCGACGCGGCGCCCGGCGCGAAGGAGGAGGCCTGAGGTGTCAGCAGCGACCGCCGAGAAGCAGATCCTAGTTGCCGCCGTCGGCAATCTCTGGCTGCGCGACGACGGGTTCGGGAGCGCGGTTGCGAAGCGATTGTGGGAGCGCGAGCAGAAGCCGGGGGTCTCGGTCGCGGACTTCGGCACAGGCGGCCTCGATCTCGCGTACGAGGTAATGCGGGGCTACGACGCGCTCGTCCTCGTCGACATCAGCAAGCAGGGCGGCGAGCCGGGAACGCTCTACGTGATGGAGGCCGACCCCGAGTCGGTCGAAGGCGGGATCGAGGACGGCGACGTGATCGATCCGCACGACATGAACCCGCAGACCGTGCTCCGGTTCGTCAAGTCAGTGAACGGTTGGCCGGGAAAAGTGATCATCGTTGCGTGCGAGCCGGCTGAGATCGACGGGGGCATCGGCCTCTCGCCCGCCGTGGAGGCCGCGGTCGAGCGCGCCGTCGGTCTCGTTGGCGAGACAATCGAGGAACTGCGAGCCGGGACCGGAGACTGATGCACGAGCTCTCGATCGCAAGCGCGATCGTCGCAACCGTCGAGCGGCACGCGGACGGTAACCCCGTCACGGCAGTTCGCGTCCGCGTGGGGCGGTTGCGCCAGGTCGTCCCTGACTCGCTCGAGTTCTGTTTTGGCATGGTCGCTCGCGACTCCGTCTGCGAGGGCGCGCGGCTCGAGCTCGAGGTCGTCCCTGCGATTCTGCGCTGCGCCGCGTGCGAGCATGAGTGGGAGATCGAAGAGCCCCCGTTCTGGTGCCCGGAGTGCGCAGGCGGCGAGGTCGCCGCCGTGCGCGGCGAAGAGCTCGAGGTCGAGTCAATAGAGATCG
>JACDBY010000474.1 GCA_013694685.1 Actinomycetota bacterium | reverse complement strand
TAGCGGATGCCCTTGCCCTTGTACGGCTCGGGCGGGCGCACCTTGCGGATCTCCGCCGCCGTCTGGCCGACGACCTGCTTGTCATATCCCTTGACGATGACCTGCGTCGGCACGGGGACGTCGAACGTGACGCCCTCCCGCGGTGTGACGGTGATCGCATGGGAGTACCCCACCTGCAGCTCGAGGTCCGACCCCTTGAGCGCTGCGCGGTACCCCACGCCCTGGATCTCCAGATGCTTCTCGAAGCCCTTCGTGACGCCCTCGACCATGTTCGCGACGAGCGTCCGGGTCAGCCCGTGCAACGCCCGATCCTCGCCGCGATCCGTCGGGCGCGTGACCGTGAGGGTTCCGTCGTCCTCGGCGACCGTCATCCGTGCGGGCACGCGCTGCTCGAGGGTGCCCAGAGGCCCCGTCACCTTGACGGTCCCACCCGGCGACAGCTCGACCGTGACGCCGCTGGGAATCTCGATGGGTTTTCTTCCGATTCGACTCATATTCTTCTTCCTTGCTCTCGCTCGTCTAGCGGCTTCGCGAAGCGAAGGCGCCTACCAGACGAATGCGAGGACCTCGCCGCCGACGCCGCGCTCGGCGGCCTGGCGGGTGGTGATCACTCCGGTCGACGTGGACAGGATCGCGGTGCCGAGCCCGCCGAGGACTCGCGGAAGGCGGTCCTTCTTCGCGTAGACGCGGCGACCGGGCTTGGAAACGCGCTTCAGGTCAGTGATGACGCGCTCGCGGTTGCGACCGAACTTCAGCTCGATCACGAGCGAGCTCACCGGCTCCGCCTCGACCACCTCGAAGCTCCTGATGTAGCCCTCATCGTGGAGCAGGCGGGCGATTTCCTCCTTCATCCGGGAGGTCGGCATCGAGACGGTGTCGTGCATCGCCCGATTGGCGTTGCGGATGCGGCTCAGCATGTCCGCTATAGGGTCAGTCAGCATTCTGGCCTCGATTGTCGGTGCTTCCTTCTTCGAAGGAATCACCTAGAAGAACAGTCATACGTCCGTTCATTGGGCTTGCCTTTCTAGGCAGCTTGCGAAGCAAGGTGCCCGTCACCAACTCGACTTTGTCATGCCAGGGATTGCTCCCTCGTGCGCGAGATCCCTGAGGCAGATCCGGCACAGCTTGAAGCGGCGGAACACGGCGCGCGGCCGGCCGCAACGGTTGCAGCGCGTGTAGCCCTGCACCTTGTGCTTCGGTGTGCGCTTCTGCTTCACGCGGAGCGACGTCTTGGCCACTACGAATCCCTTCTCTCGGTGGCGAACGGCATCCCGAGCGCCCGCAGGAGGGCGCGGCCGTGCTCGTCGGTCTGCGCGGTCGTCGTGATCGCGATGTCGAGGCCCCGGATCGACGGCACGGAGTCGTAGTCGATCTCGGGGAAGATGATCTGCTCGCGGATGCCGAGCGAGTAATTGCCGCGGCCGTCGAAGGACTCGGGATCGAGCCCGCGGAAGTCACGGATGCGCGGGAGCGCGATCGAGACGAGCCGGTCGAGGAACTCGTACATGCGGGCGCCGCGGAGCGTCACGCGCGCGCCCACCGCCATGCCCTCTCGGAGCTTGAAGCTCGCAATCGACTTGCGGGCGCGGCGCACCTGCGCGCGCTGGCCGGCGATGGTCGAGAGCTCCTCGATCGCCGCGTCCATCGCCTTCGCGTCGGTCTTCGCCTCGCCGACACCCATGTTGAGCGTGATCTTCGAGAGCTTCGGCGCCTGCATGATCGAGCTCAGCTCGAGCTCGGCCTCGAGGCGCGGGCGGATCTCGTCCTCGTAGCGCTGCTTGAGGCGCGCCACGACGGTCTCCTCGGTTGCGGTCGCCATCAGATCTCCTGACCGCAGCCGGGGCGCTTGCAGACGCGGACGCGAACGGTCTCGCCCTTCAGCTCCTTGACCTTGACCCCGACACGCGTCGGCTGACGGCAGGTGGGGCACACGAGCATGACGTTGGAGACGTCGAGCGGCACCGCCTTCTCGACGATCCCGCCGGGGATGATGTTGGCGCCGCCCATCCGCGTCGAGTCGCGCACCGGGCGCGGCTTCGTGTGCCGCTTCGCGAGGTTGAGGTTCTCGACGATGACACGACGGTTGCGCGGAAGCGCGTCGAGGACCCGTCCCTGCTTGCCGCGATCCTTGCCGGCGAGCACCTGGACGAGGTCACCCTTCTTGATTCGCATTGTGGTGGCCATCTCTAGAGCACCTCGGGAGCGAGGCTGACGATCTTCATGAAGTTCTTCTCGCGCAGCTCGCGGGCGACCGGCCCGAAGATGCGCGTTCCGCGCGGGTTCAGCTGGTTGTCGATGATGACGGCGGCGTTCTCGTCGAAGCCGATCAGCGTGCCGTCGCTTCGACCGTAGGGCTTTTTCGTCCGGACGACGACCGCTCTCACGACCTCGCCCTTCTTGACCGTGCCCTGGGGTGTTGCGGCCTTCACTGTAGCGACGATCTGGTCGCCCACACGGGCGTACCGGCGGCGCGAGCCGCCCACCACGCGGATGCAGAGGAGCTCGCGCGCACCCGTGTTGTCGGCGACCTTGAGACGTGATTCCTGCTGGATCATCTCTCTCTAACCCGATCCGCTACTTCGCAGCCTCGACGACCTCGGCGAGCCGCCAGCGCTTCGTCTTCGAGAGGGGGCGGGTCTCGACGATGCGCACGACATCGCCGACCTTCGCCTGGCTCTGCTCGTCGTGCGCGTGGAACTTGGCGCTCTGGCGCACGACCTTCTTGTACCGCGGGTGCGCCTTCACGGTGTCGACGCGGACGACGATGGTCTTCTCCATCGCGTCCGAGACGACGGTGCCCTGCCGCTCCTGACGCCGGCCACGCTCGTGCTCGGGCTTCTCGAGCCGCACCATCGGCTTGCGCTCGGTTGCCTTGACGCGCGTCGGGCGTGTCTTCTGCGGGCGGAGCGGACGCGGGAGCCGCTTGCGTTTCGGCTTTGGCCCGGACTGGGCGACGGGCGCCGCTTCGGTCTCGGTCGACGACGCTGGCGTCTCGGCCTCGGCGACGGCCTGGGGCGTCTCCGGCGAGGTCTCCGGCTCGGCGACCTCGG
>JACDBY010000467.1 GCA_013694685.1 Actinomycetota bacterium | reverse complement strand
CGCCGCACTGTGCGGTGCGACGAGCTCTGCGAGGCCGCCTGTGGCGATCGCCCGCGCCTCCGGCGATCCCAGCTCCTTGCGAAACCGGGCGACGATGCCGTCCACCTGACCGGCGAACCCGTAGACGAGGCCGCTCTGCAGCCCACCGACCGTCGTCTTGCCGATCACGGTCGCGGGGGTGGCGAAATCGACATTCACGAGCCGCGCGGCGCGCGCGAAGAGCGCTTCCATCGAGATCTCGATCCCCGGCGCGAGAACGCCGCCCACGTATTCGCCCTCGGGCGAGACGACGTCGTAGTTCGTCGACGTGCCGAAGTCGACGACGATCGCAGGCGCCCCGTACCGCGCCTTCGCGGCGACGGCGTTGACGATCCGATCAGGCCCCACCTCACGCGGATCGTCGTACCGGATCGGGATCCCGGTCTTGACTCCGGGTCCCACCACGAGGATCGGTGCGTCCGCGAATCGGCGCGCGAGCCGCTCCCATTCGCGGACGATCGACGGCACCGTCGTCGAGAGGCAGATGCCGTCGACCGACTCCGGATCGAGCAGCCCTCCGATGAGGACACCGAGCTCGTCCCCTGTTCGCGTCCGCTCGGTCGCGAGCCGCCAGTCATCGGTCAGCCGGTCGCCGTCGTAGAGGCCGAGAACGGTCTGCGTGTTGCCGACGTCGACGGCGAGAAGCACGTGACGAGCGTATCCATGGCGACAGCCTGGTGTCCGACTGAGGTCGGACACCACGCGTCACGCGGTCAGAAGGCGTCGTCCTCGGTGCGCCGGGCGTGGCCGAGCCGCTCGGCGAGGGCCTCGGCGGTGAGCCGCGGCTCGTCGTCCTCGCCGCGAAGCTCCTCGACCGTCACGTCACCCGAGGTGTAGACCTCGGCACGGGGGATGATCCGCGTGGGCCGGTTCTTGTCCCACACCCAGACGTCCTCCATCTGGGCGTGGAAGAACGGATAGCTCGCCTGCGGCGAGACCTTGAGATCGAGCTTGTTGCAGAGATAGGTCGCGTCCTGCGTGAGCACGCAGTAGCGGAAGAGCGAGTAGACGGCGGTGTACTCGCGCTTGAGCTGGAGCTCGAGCTCCGCCTCGAACTCGTCGAGCTCATCGAGGTGACTCATGGCGGGAGTGTATCCCCGCCCTTCCGGTTCGAGCTCTCGAGGAGCGCAGCAACGGGGCCGAGGCCCGGCACGATCGCCTCGGGAGCGAGCTCGGCGAGCGGCCCGAGCACGAACCGGCGCTCGTGGAGCCGTGGGTGCGGCAGCGTGAGCCCGGGGACGTCGAGCTCGGCGTCCCCGTACAGGAGGAGGTCGAGATCGATCATGCGCGGCCCCCAGCGCTCGCCCTCGCGGGTGCGTCCGAGGCTCCGCTCGACCTCGAGCAGCAACGAGAGCAGAGTCTCCGGCTCGAGCGTCGTCGCTAGCTCGGCGACGCCGTTCAGATACTGCGGCTGCGCGACCGGCCCCCACGGCTCCGTCTCGCGCAGCGCGGAGACCGCGACCACCGCGACGCCGCTCGCATCGCCGAGCCGCTCGAGCGCACGACGGATCGTCTTCTCACGCTCGCCGAGGTTCGCGCCGAGCCCGACGAACGCGCGCGTCGCTCGATCCACATGGTCGCGCTGGCCCATAACACCCACTTAACCGGTTTCCCACGTGTTGCTCATGCAGCACGGGAATCATCACCACTCCACGCTCGTGTCGATCCCCGCCGCTTCCCGCCTGGCCCTCCTCGCCGTCCTCGGTGCACTCGCGGTTGCCGGGCCGTCGACGGCCGGCGTCGCGGGCTCTGCCAGCCTCGTCCAGCTGACGGCAGCCGCCGCCTGCAAGGAGCGCGTCGCCCTCGCAAACGCCGGTGCCCGGGAGATCGACGCCTCACTCCGGCTCTGGCGCCTGGACGCGCGGGCTGCCGAGCTCGTCCCCGGCCTGCGTACGCGCGATGCGGTCACGTTTGTCCAGCGCGAGCGCTCGTACAGCGTCGCTGCGACGAGCGAGACGCCCGATCCGCTCCAGGCCGACGAGTGGTGGCGCGGCCAGATCGGGCTCGAGGCTCAGGTTCCGCCGGGTCCAGGTGTGCCCGTGACGATCGTCGACTCGGGTCTCGACTTCACGCATCCGGAGTTCGTCGGCCGCGCCGACACGCTCGCCCTCAATCCGCAGGAGCCGGCTCCGGTCGGTGGCGAACACGGCACCATGGTCGCGTCCATCATCGCTGCGCCCTTGAACGGCGTCGGGCTGGTCGGGATCTACCCGCGGGCCGTGCTGCGCTCCTGGGACGCGGCGAAGGGCTCGGGCACGAGACTCGAGTCGAGCGAGATCTCGGCCGGGATCCTCGCGGCGGCGCGCGCGGGCAAGAGCGTCATCAATCTCAGCCTCGGCTCCGATCAGCGCGACCTCTCTATCGAGCTCGCCGTGAGCGAAGCGGTCGCGACGGGATCCCTCGTCGTCGCTGCCTCGGGGAACGACGGGGATCGCGGCAGCCCGGTCGGCTATCCGGCCGCCCTCCCGCACGTGACGACGGTCGCAGCGACGGATCGCTCGGGTGCGATCGCCGGCTTCTCGAGCCGCTCGAACTACGTCGACCTGGCGGCGCCCGGGACCGAGATCGTCGTGGCGAGCGCTCTCGGGCGCAACTGGCGGCCCTCCTCCGGCACGAGCTTCTCGTCGCCGCTCGTCGCCGGTGCGGCCGCGTGGGTCTGGACGGTTCGGCCCGAACTGACGGCAGGACAGGTCGCGGAGATCCTGCGTCGCTCGGCACGCGATCTCGCTCCGGCCGGGCGTGACGGCTCCTCCGGGTTCGGAATGCTGAACGTCGCCGCCGCGCTCGCTCTGCCGACACCGATCGACGATCCGTTCGAGCCGAACGACGACATCGACGAGGTCAGCCCCGGCGGTGACCGCTACCTGTCGAGGGCGCCTTCGCTCACGACGAAGAGCAGGCTCGCCTCGCGTGCGGCCGGGCGCGTCGACACGTACGAGGATCCCCGCGACGTCTACCGCGTCTGGCTTCCCGCCTCGCGGACGGTCACCGTGACGCTTCGGTCGAGCTCGGACGGCGACCTGGCGCTCTTCTCCGGGACCACCGCTTCCGTCACAGGCCGCTTCGCGAGCGGCAGACTCGCGGCGGCGGCGACGCGCGGCACCGTCGAGCGCCTCCGCTTCCGGAACTCCTCGCGCGGTCGCTGGGCGTACGTCGTCGTCAAGCTGCCGTCCGGGACGAAGGACGCGACATACCACCTGCAGGTCGGCTCGATCCGCGGCGTGTAGGGGACTGACCTGTCCGCCCTCGATCCGGGCCGAGCGAGGGGGCCGGACAGGTCCGGCACCTACGGCGACCGCCGGCGCTCGACGACC
>JACDBY010000441.1 GCA_013694685.1 Actinomycetota bacterium | reverse complement strand
GGTTGGGCGTGGATCAGGCTGAGGAGCCGGAGACGAGCGGGGTCGGCGATGACGCGGAGGGCGGCCGCCAGTCGCTCGGCCTCGTCGGGCTCGAGCGCCTCCTGGAGGATCGGGGTGCACCGCTCGGCAAGGGCGGCGATCGGTTGCATCGCCGCATATTGACACCGATCGATGTGGCGTGGAAGACTATGGAGATAGATCGCGGTCTATACGAGGAGAGGCGAACGATGAGCCAGGCACTCGATCCGGTCACGCAGCACCACGTTCAGCAGGCAGCGGAGCGACTCGCCGAGGAGTTCGCCGGGATCTTCTCTGAGGAGACGATCGCCCGCTACATCGCCGAGTCACTCGACCTCCTCGGCGGCTCCAGCATCAACGTGTTCGTACCCGTGCTCGCTCACCGGTTCGCGCGTGAGCGTCTGAGGGCGCTCGCCCAGGCCAAGGGGACGATCGTCAAGGAGCAGCCCGAGGTGCTCTTCGTCTGCGTCCAGAATGCCGGGCGCAGTCAGATGGCGGCCGGGCTCGTAAAGCTTCGCTCCGAGGGGCGAGTCCAGGTGCGCTCCGCCGGCAGCGCGCCGGCGGACGCGATCAACCCCGCCGTGATCGAGGCGATGACGGAGCTCGGCGTCGACATGGAGGAGGAGTTCCCGAAGCCGCTCACCGACGAGGTGGTGCAAGCGGCGGACGTCGTGATCACGATGGGCTGCGGCGACGCCTGCCCGATCTATCCGGGGAAGCGATATGAGGACTGGGAGCTCGATGACCCGGCCGGCGAGGAGCTCGCCGCCGTCCGCGTGATCCGGGACGACATCGACGCCCGTGTGCAGAGATTGATCGCCGAGCTCGTTGACACCCGCTAGGCCAACGCTCGGACGCCGCTGCCTTGCCGAGGCGCTGGCAACCTTCGCGCTCGTCTTCGCTGGCTGCGGGGCGATCGTCGTCGACGCGGAACGCGGCGGCTCGCTCGGCTCCGTCGGGATCGCAGCGTGCTTCGGGCTCGTGATCATGGCGATGATCTACGCGACCGGGCATCTCTCCGGTGCGCACCTCAACCCTGCCGTGACGGTCGCCTTCGCGGTGACCCGCCACCTCCCGCTCCGCGATGCCGGCGGCTACGTCGGCGCCCAGCTCGCCGGTGCCGTGCTGGGCGCGCTCGCGCTCCGGCTCGCCTGGGACGGGACGCCGGCAGAGCTCGGCGCGACCGTGCCGACCCTCGGCGCCGGGCCTGCGCTCGCGTACGAGGTCGTCCTCACCGCCTTGCTCATGTTCGTGATCATGGCCATCGCCACCGACACCCGGGCGGTCGGTGCTGCTGCGGCGATCGCGATCGGCGGCACCGTCGCGCTGGGGTCGCTCGTCGGCGGGGGTGTCAGCGCCGCGTCGCTCAATCCGGCGCGCTCCTTCGGTCCTGCGGTCGCGTCGTCGACCTGGACGGAGTTCTGGGTCTATGTCGCCGGCCCGTCCGCCGGGGCGCTCATAGGGGCGCTCCTCTACCAGCTCGTGCGCGGCACCGAGCCCTGATGCCGGACGGGATCGGGAGCACGAACGGAGGGCGGGTTCTGGCCCGCCCTCCGTCACTGCGCTTTCGTAACCGTGTCGCTACGTGCGGTTTGCGGCCTTGATCGCGAGGTCGAAGTTGATCCGCGCCCGCTTGAGCTGAGCGGTCGTCAGCGGGACGAACCGCGCCCGCGTGGCGATCGCCTTCTCGTTGGCGAAGATGTAGGCGAGGAACGCCTGCACTTCCCGCCGCTTGAACGACGAGCCCTTCGCGTAGATGAAGAGCGGTCGCGAGAGCGGCTTGTACGCATTCGACTGTGCGCTCGCGATCGAGGGCGCAACGCACTGGCCCGTCTTCGGGTTCTCGACCTGGAGCGCCTTGAGCCTCGACTGATTCTCCTCGAAGTAGGAGAAGCCGAAGTAGCCCAGCGCGCCCTTCGTTCCTGCAACGCCCTGGACGAGGACGTTGTCGTCTTCCGACGCGGAGTAGTCCGAGCGGCTGGCTCGGGCGCGCCCGTTGATCGCCTCGGTGAAGTACTCGAACGTCCCGGAGTCCGTGCCCGCACCGAAGAGGCGGAGTGGCTCGTTCGGGAAGCTGGAGCGCACGTCGCGCCAGTTGTTGACCTTCGAGCCAGGCTCCCAGATCTTCTTGAGCTCGGCGACCGTGAGGCACGTTGCCCACGTGTTCTCACGGTTCACGACGACCGTCAGTGCGTCGTTGGCGACCGTGAAGGCGCGCCATGCGCCCACGCTGTTGGTCTTGCACACCGCGGCCTCACGCACACGCATGGGACGCGACGCGTCGGAGAGATCCGTCTCGCCGCGGCAGAAGCGCTCGAAGCCCCCACCGGTGCCCGAGATGCCAACGGTGATGTTGACCTTGCCCGCACCCGCTCGCCGGAAGAGCTCGGCGGCCGCAGTGGTGTACGG
>JACDBY010000439.1 GCA_013694685.1 Actinomycetota bacterium | reverse complement strand
CCTCGGGGGTGTGGGAGACGAGCGGGATCATCGCCGCATCGGAGTTCTTCGGCGACGACTCCTGGCTCTTCGACGTCCAGGCGCATCCGCAGGTCTCCCCGTCTGCGAAGACGCCTCCCGACCTCGTCGAGGACGGTCAGCTCCTTCTCATGACGAAGGACAAGCACAAGGACAAGGACAAGGACAAGGACAAGGACAAGGACGAAGAAGACGACGACTGACTAGTAGTCGAACGGGGGTCGTTCGAGGCTGCGGGCTCCGGGAACGGGGCCCGCAGCCCGTTTCGGGGAGCGCTCAGGCCTTACGGGCGCGGCGCCCGAAGATGACGCCGCCGAGGGTGAATCCGAGACCGAACGTACCGACGGCGAACGCGCCGACCGCGAGGCCCTTGCGCCACATCGACATCTGCTGCCAGCGGCCGAGTGCCTCCTCTTCCTCCTCGGTCAGTTCCTCGCCGCGCCGCTGCTTGCGCAGCGCGCCGCCGGCCTGAAGACCGAGATAGAGGTCGTCGAAGATCTCCGGCCCGTCGGACATCGAATCGAGTGTATAGCCTCATTCGGCGGTGCCCAAAACGCCCGCAGACCCCCTTCCTGTCGTGGCCGCGTTCGACGTCGACGGCACCCTCACGACCCGTGACTGCGTCACGCCGTTTCTGCTCCGCGCGACCGGAGTGCGTCTCGCTCTCGCGCTCGCCCGACATCCGCTCCCCGTCCTCCGAGCGCTCGCCCGCCGGGATCGGGACGCGCTGAAGGCGGTTGCATGCACTGCCTTCGCGGGAATGGCGGGGTCGTCGCTCGACGAGCTCGGCGCTCGGTTCGCCCAAGACGTGGAAGCTCGACATCTCCGCCCGGACACGCGCGCACGCCTGCGGCGGCACCGCGAGCTTGGACACACGGTGATCCTGGCCTCCGCCTCGCTCGACCCGTACCTCGAGCCTCTCGGCGCGAGCCTCGGGGTGGATGCGATCGTCTGCACCCGACTGGAGCGCGCGCCCGATGGTCGTTTCACAGGTCGTCTCGTAGGCCCGAACTGCCGCGCGGCGGAGAAGACCCGACGGGTGGAGGAGTGGCTCGCCGCGAACGGGCTCGCCGACGCCGAGCTCTGGGCCTACGGCGCCTCACCGAGCGACCGCGAGCTCCTTGCTCGCGCAGACCGGCCGATCTGGGTCGGTCGCGAGCCGCTCGAGCCGTTCGTCTAGGTTTCCGGCGATGTCGGACGCCCTCGACTCGCTGCGTCGCGAGCTCGCCCAGATCAGCGACCTGGCGACGGCCGCCCGCGTGCTCGAGTGGGATCAGCTCGTGATGATGCCCGCGGGCGGCGCGCCCGCGAGGGCCGAGAACCTCGCCGGGCTCCACCGGCTCGCCCACGAGCTCTTCGTGCGCGACGAGATCGGCGCTCTGCTCGACGACCTCGCCCCGCTGCAGGCCGACCTCGATCCCGAGTCGGACGATGCGTGCCTGATCGAGGTGACGCGCCGCGACTGGGAGAAGGCGACGCGTGTCCCGGCCGCGCTCACCGCCGACTTGTCGAAGCTCTCCTCGGAGGGAATGGAGGCCTGGGCGAGAGCACGGGAAGAGGACGACTACGAGAGCTTCCGGCCGTGGCTCGACCGCACGCTCGAGCTCAAGCTGCGGTACATCGACTGCTTCCCGGCGACCGGGGAGCCCTACGACGTCCTTCTGGACGACTTCGAGCGCGGGATGCGGACGCACGAGGTGCGCACCGTCTTCGATCGGCTCAAGCCGGCACTCCGGGAGCTCCTGGCCGCGGCACCGGACGACGAGGCCGAGCCGTTTCTCGACGGGCCGTATCCGCGCGAGGCGCAACACGAGCTGTCGCTCGCGGTCGCGAGAGCGTTCGGTGCGCAGGAGATGCACTTTCGGCTCGACCCGACCGTGCATCCCTTCTGTCTTTCCTTCGCGACGCAGGACGTCCGGCTCACGACCCGCTATGCCGAGGACGATCTGCACGGAAACTCGGTCTTCTCGACAATGCACGAAGTAGGGCACGGGCTCTACGAGCACGGGGGAGATCCGGCTCTCGATCGGACGCCGCTCGCCACGGGCTGCTCGTCGGCGCTGCACGAGTCGCAGAGCCGGCTCTGGGAGAACGTGATCGGGCGCTCGCTCCCGTTCTGGCGCTGGTTCTACCCACGGTTCCAGGCCGGGTTCCCGGAGGCGCTCCGCGACGTGCCGCTCGAGCGATTCCACCGGGCGATCAACCGAACACAGCCGTCGCTCATCCGCGTCGACGCCGACGAGACAACCTATGGCCTCCACATCATCCTGCGCTTCGAGCTCGAGCAGGAGCTCCTCTCCGGCTCGCTGACGACGGCCGACCTGCCGGAGGCATGGAACGCGAAGCTCGAGGAGCTCCTCGGGATCCGGCCGCCGAGCGATCGGCTCGGCTGCCTGCAGGACGTCCACTGGGCCGGGGGGATGTTCGGCTATTTCCCCACCTACCAGCTCGGCAACGTCCTCTCGGTGCAGATCTGGGAGCGCCTCCAGGCGGAGCTCCCCGACGCCTATGAGCAGGTGGAACGCGGCGAGTTCGAGGCGATCCACGAGTGGCTTCGCGAGCGTCTCTACCGCCACGGTCGCAGGTTCACGCCTGCGGAGACGATCGAGCGCGTCGCCGACGGCCCGATCGACCCCGAGCCGTACCTGCGCTACCTCCGCGAGAAGAACGCCTCGCTCGCCCCAGCCTAGGCCCGCCGCACGGACTCCGATCCGGTCTGGTGCGATCACCTGCTCGAGCGCCCGCACGCACGAGGCGTCTAGCTCCGTGCCGGCGCCCGTCCGCAGCAGCTCGATCGCCTGCTCGTGACTCCAGGCCGGCCGGTAGACACGGGGCGAGATGAGCGCGTCGTAGACATCGCAGACGGCGAGGATGCGCGCCTCGGGGCTGATCGCGTCCCCCGCGAGCCCGCGGGGGTAGCCGCTCCCGTCGAGGCGCTCGTGATGATCCCGGACGAGCGCCTGGACGACGGCGGCGAAGCCACCGAGCTCGCGCACCATCGCGACGCCGACCTCGGGATGGGCCTTGATCTCGTCGTACTCCGCGTCCATCAGCGTGCCCGGCTTGCGGAGCACCTCGTCCGCGATTCCGAGCTTGCCGAGGCCGTGAAGCAGCCCGCCGATCGCGAGCGAGCGGAGACGGCCCGGAGGCAGGC
>JACDBY010000413.1 GCA_013694685.1 Actinomycetota bacterium | reverse complement strand
TGTCGTGCCTGGGGGTGGTGGAGGTCGTTGGGCGTCGTCAGGTGGACGACGTCGACGCGAGCGTCGTCGAGGATCGCCTCGTAGCTCTCGTACGCACGCCCGAGCCCCTTCGCGGCTGCCCGCTCGGGTGTCGAGCCGGCGACGCCGGTCACCTCGACACCGAGCCGACGCAACGCATCGACGTGAACCGCCCCGATGAAGCCGGTGCCCACGACCGCGGCCCGGAGCGACTGGAGCGGCCGCGAGGAGGTCGACACGAGGGCGTACGCTATCGCGATGAAGCCCGGCGAGAGCGCGTCAGCCGCCGGGTCGCGAACGGACGCAGGGGAGTGGACGGGGCGACTTGCCGACGCGCTCGCGAGGCACCGCGTGCCGGGCGCCGCGCTCGGGATCCTCCGCGACGGTGTCGTCAGCGCGACGGCTGCGGGCGTCCTGAGCACCGCGACGGGCGTCGCGGCGACACCGGACTCGCTCTTCCAGATCGGATCGCTCACGAAGGTGTGGACGGCGACGCTCGTGATGCAGCTCGTCGACGAGGGCCTCGTCGGCCTCGACACTCCGGTCTCGGAGCAGCTTCCCGGGTTCCGGGTCGCGGATCGCGAGGTGACGAGGACGGTGACGCCTCGTCACCTCCTGAGCCATACGAGCGGGATCGACGGCGATGTCTTCACCGACACCGGCCGGGGCGACGACTGCCTCGAGCGGTACGTCGCGCTCCTCGCCGAGGTCGAGCAGAACCATCCGCTGGGCGCCACGTGGTCGTACTGCAACTCGGGCTACGTCCTCGCCGGCCGGCTCGTCGAGCACGTGACGGGGACGACCTGGGATCGTGCCCTACGAGAGCGTCTCGTCGAGCCACTCGGCCTCGGCGGCACGGTGACGCTCGCGGAGGAGGCGATCCTGCATCGAACGGCGGTCGGCCACGTGGGCGAGCCGGACGAGGAGCCGAGACCGACGGCCACCTGGGGCCCACCTCGCTCGGCCGGGCCTGCCGGGCTGATCTGCGGCGCGGTCGCCGACGTGCTCGCGTTCGCGCAGCTGCACCTCGCGGGAGGGGTCGCCCCCGACGGGACACGTGTCGTCTCCGCGGCAGCGGCCGAGGCGATGACGGGCGAGGAGGCCCGGCTTCCGGATCGCTACAGCCTGGGCGACTCCTGGGGCCTCGGGTGGATCCGGTTCGGCTGGGGCGACGATCGTCTGGTCGGGCACGACGGCAATACGCTCGGTCAGGCGGCGTTCCTCCGCGTCCTTCCGTCACGCGGTCTCGCGGTCTCGCTCCTCTCGAACGGCGGCCACGCGACCGACCTCTTCCAGGACGTCGTGCGCGAGGTGTTCGAGGAGGTTGCGGGGGCGACGATGCAGGCTCCCGTCCGTCCGTCCGGATCACAGATAGCGGTCGATAGCTCGCAATATGTGGGTCGTTACGAGCGAACGGGCGTGGCGACTGAGGTCTTCGAGGGCGACGGGGGGCTGAGCCTCCGTTCGACGATCACGGGCGAGCTTGCCGAGCTTGTGCCCGAGCCGGTGCACGAGTACGTCCTCGAGCCCGTGGAGCCCGACGTCTTCGCGTTACGTCCGCCCGGGGTGGAGACGTGGTCGGCGGTCACGTTCTACGCGCTCGCCGACGGCGCGCGCTACGTGCACTACGGCGCGCGCGCGAACCCGCTCGTGGGCTGAGCGGGTCGAGAGCACGTGTCCGACTGAAGTCGGACCTACATCGCGCACGCCCTGCAAAGGCAGTTGCGGCCTGCGAAGCACCGATGCGTAGCGGCGGCCTACAGGGATCTGCCCCGCCCGAAGGGCGGGGATCAAGCCGCAGGATTTCGCTTCTGCGGAATCCTGCTGGCCACAAGAAGGGAAGGCGCCAGGCGCCCGCTCCCCAACGGGCGCCCGCGCGGTGCACGGGGGGTGCTGACCACCCCCCGGCGCTGGCCCGGTGCCTGCGCTACCCGCGCAGGTTGACCGGGAAGGAGACCAGCCGGCGTGAGGAGATCCCGCCGAGCAGGTTGCCACCGGGCTCACGTGCCCGGACGAACATGACGAGCAGCTGCTGCCGCGGCGTCGCCGGATAGCCACGCTGACGGTTCATGCGCAGCTCGGCGACCCCGTCACTCCCCGTCGTCGCCTCGGGCGGGACGGAGAACATGTTGTAGGGGACGGCCGTCGCGAAGACGAGCGCGCCCTGGACGGGCTTGCCGTTGCACGCCGTGATGCGGAAGCGCGCCACGGCTGTCTGCGTTCCACTGGTGAACACCGACGGCGACACCTGCTGACCGCTGATCGAGAGCCGCTCCGGCGCCTTGAGCTCGCTTGCGATGACCGGGCTCTTGTCGCAGGGGTTGGCGGTCGGAGGCGGCGGGGGTGTGGCCGCGGGACGGATCGCCGCGGTCGGCACCGACGTCGCGTTGCGGCGACCGTCGGCGTTCTGCGCCGTGACGACGACGCGGATCGTGTTGCCCTCGTCGACCCCCTTGAGGACGTACGTGCGCTCGCTGGCGCCGCTGATCCCAGCGCAGCTGCCACCGTCCGTGTCGCAACGCCGCCAGCTGTAGTCGTAGTCGGTCGGGTCGCCCGTCCACGTGCCCTCACGGGCCGTCAGGGTCTTTCCGACCTCGGGCGTGCCGGCGATCGT
>JACDBY010000260.1 GCA_013694685.1 Actinomycetota bacterium | reverse complement strand
GAGTGGTCGCGCTACATGCACGACGTCATCGGGCTCTCCGACTCGCCGGAGGAGATCAACGACGAGGTCGTGCGCCGGATGCAGGCCCGGTACGCCGACGAGCTGCCGCTTCTTCACGGCGCCGACGACGCGGTTCGTCGGCTCGCGGCCGTCTTCAAGCTCGGGCTCGCATCGTCCTCGAACCGACCCCTCATCAACTCGGTCCTCGCGGGAGCAGCGATCACGGAGCTCTTCGAGGCAACCGTCTCATCGGAGGAGGTAGCCCGTGGCAAGCCTGCGCCGGACGTCTACCTAGAGGCGGCCCTGCACCTCGGCGTCACGCCCGAGCGCTGCGCGGCGGTCGAGGACTCCGCAAACGGGATCCGCTCGGCGCACGCGGCGCGGATGCGCGTGATCGCAATCCCGAATCGCCGCTACGCGCCGCCCGACGATGCGCTCAGCCTCGCAGACGTCGTCCTCGACTCGGTCAAGGAGCTGACGCCCCGCGTCGTCGCAGGCTGACCAGCCCTACGCCGGGGCGCGGCCCAGAAGAACGCAGGCGTTGTGCCCGCCGAGGCCCATCGCGTTCGACAGCGCCACATCGACCTGCACACGCCGCGCCTCGTTCGGGACGTAGTCGAGGTCGCACTCGGGATCGGGTGTGCGGTAGTTGATCGTCGGCGGGAGAACGCCCTCGTGCAGCGCGAGGACGCACATCATCGCCTCGACCGCGCCCGCAGCCCCGAAGAGATGGCCGAGCACCGACTTCGTCGAGGACACGGCCAGCTCGTACGCGTGGTCGCCGAAGACCTCCTTGATCGCTTTCGTCTCCGCGAGATCTCCCTGGGGTGTGGAGGTGCCGTGCGCGTTGATGTAGCCGACCCGCTCGGGCTCGAGGCCTGCGCGCCCGAGGGCGGCCCGCATCATCTCCGCGACCCCGACCGACGCGGGATCGGGCTGTGCCATGTGATGCGCGTCGTTCGAGGTTCCGTAGGCCAGCACCTCCGCATAGATCCGGGCTCCCCGGGCGCGAGCGTGCTCGAGCTCCTCGAGGAGGAGGACGCAGGCGCCCTCTCCCATCACGAACCCCGCTCGCGTCGCGTCGAAAGGCCGCGAAGCCCGCGTCGGATCCTCTTCCTCGACGACGAGCCCGCGCATCGCGGTGAACCCGGCGAGAATCACCGGGTGCATGCACGACTCGGTGCCGCCGGCCAGGATGATGTCGGCGTCGCCGCGGCGGATGAGCTCGGCTCCCTCCCCCGTCGCGTGCGACCCGGTCGCGCAGGCGGAGACCGGCGCGTAGTTCGGGCCGCGCAGGCCGAGGTCGATGGCGATCTGGCCAGTTGCCGAGTCAACGAGGACGTTGGGCAGGAACCAGGGGGAGACGCGCTCGTGTCCGCGCTCTTTGAGAACCTCGTTCTGCGCGAGAACACCCATGACGCCGCCGATGGCCGACCCGACGAGAATCCCGGCCCGAGCCGGATCGATGCCGTCGATGCCCGAATCAGCCCACGCCTCGCGAGCAGCCGCGACCGCGAGGACGACATTACGCTCGAGCCGCCTCGCGTCCTTCGGTCCGACGATGTCGACCGGGTCGAAGCCCTTGACCTCCGAGGCGATGCGAACCGGGTAGCCGGTCGCATCGAACGCGCGGATCCAGTCGACCCCGCTTCGCCCCGCAACCGCCGCTTCCCAAGTCGAGCGCGCGTCGAGCCCGAGCGGGGTGACCGCTCCGAGTCCCGTAACGACGACGCGACGCATGAGAGCGAGAGCGTAGTAGCTTGCGACGGTGCCTCGCCCCCGCCGTCGACCTCCGACCGCCGGACCAGCAGAGCGCCCGCCCGAGCTCGACTCGTCGGTCCCCTTCCCGCCGATGGAGGCGGAGCTCGTCCGCGAGCTTCCCGACGGCGACGAATGGCAGTACGAGCCGAAGTGGGACGGCTTTCGCGGACTCCTCGAAAACACGGGCGGCGAGCTCCGGCTCTGGTCGCGCAACGCGCGGCCGCTCCTCCGTTACTTCCCCGAGCTCCAACCGCTGGGAAAGCTGCTGCCGCCCGACTCGGCGCTCGACGGCGAGATCGTGATCGCACGGGACGGCGTTCTCGACTTCGACGCGATGCAGACACGCCTCCATCCGGCCGAGAGCAGGATCAACAAGCTCTCGGCGGAGATCCCTGCGCAGTTCATCGCCTTCGACGTCCTCGTCTGGAAAGGCGAGGAGATCTGGCCCGAGCCGCTCTCGACGAGGCGACGCGAGCTCGAGCGCAAGGCAAAGCGGTTCTCGCTCTCGCCCGCGACGACCGACCGGAGCGAGGCCCTCGAATGGCTCGACCGCTTCGAGGCGATCGGCCTCGACGGCGTCGTCGCCAAGCGTCTCGAGCTCCCCTACCTCCCCGGCTCCCGCGAGGGCGTCGCCAAGGTGAAGCCGGAGAAGACCGCCGACTGCGTCGTCGTCGGCCTGCGCTGGAAGTCGCGCCCGGACCGGATCGCGACACTCCTCCTCGGGCTCTACGACGACAGTGGCGAGATCGACTACGTGGGCTCGGCCGCCGTCGCACCTGCGCGACACGAGCAGATCGCCGAGCAC
>JACDBY010000335.1 GCA_013694685.1 Actinomycetota bacterium | reverse complement strand
GTCGCCGCGGGCGACCGCGAGGCGGCGCTGGAGGCGATTCACCGCTTCCGCCCGGTGTAGAGCGGCGTCAGGATCGCTCGCTCGACGCCGCCGCCGAAGTCCGTCGCGGCGATCCGCTCCAGTGCATCCAGAACCGCTTCACGCTCCGCTGCTCCCCGGCGGGCGATGCCGGAGAACGTCCCGTAAAGGGCACGGATCATCGCGGACTCGAACCGCATGGTCGAACGGATGAGCTCGTACTGCACCTCGGAGAAACCGGCGGCGACAAGGTCTGCCACGTTGGTCTCCGAGTCGAGCGAGCTCGGCCAGGGCGCGTCCGGCGTCGGCCCCAGGATCTCGCTGGTCGCACGATGAAACGCATCGTCGCCCGTTTGGTCGCCGTGGACATTCGCCCAGATCGCGAACCAGCCGCCCGGGCGAAGCACCTCTCGCACCTTCGGAAGCCCGATCTCGGGGTCGATCCAGTGGAACGACGTCGCGGCCACGGCGAGATCAAAGGACGCGGGCTCGAGCTCGACCTCCTCGAACGGCGCAACGATCACCGAGGCGGCGCCGTCGGTCGCTGCGATCAGGTACTCGGCCGACGCGGCGTTCGGCTCGATCGCAACGAGCGGTCCGGCACCGAGCTCCAGTAAGCGCGTGGTTGCCGTTCCGGGGCCGGGGCCGAGCTCGAGGACCGATGTTCCTTCGCGAAGCCCGCACCGGTCACGAAGGACCGCGAACACCCGCTCCGGATACGGCGGTCGTGCCCGATCGTACGCAGCTGGATCGCGACCGAAGACCGTCCGACCCTCGACGCGCTCTTGCCTACTCACCGAAGGATTGTCTCACGGGGGTCTCGGCGAACGTGGCCGGAGCGCCCATGACCACTCAGCACCCCGGCGCTTCGGTTTGGATGCCGACCGCTTCTGCTGCCTCCGTCATCCGTCGGTCGTACGTCGCGAGCCCCGCGAGCTCTTGCCCGAGGCTCAGCGCCGACGCAAGGTGGATCGCGTCGAGCGAGCGAAGCGTCGTCGGCTCGAGATCCGCCGCGAGGTCGTACAGATCGTCGTCGAGGCGGATCACGGTCATCGTTGCCAGTGCTCTGCGGGCGCGCGGCACGGCGCCGGGATCGGAGCCCCGGACGGCTCGCACGACCTCGACCCGAACGAGCTCGCACGAGACGAGCGACCCCTTGTCCGCAAGCCATTGCAGCAGGGCACCGACTCCGGCTCCGCGACGACCGTCTTGACGACCGCGGAGCTGTCGAGGTACCAGACCTCAGCGTTCATCCGTTCGGAGACGCTCGAGCACCTCGCTCGGGAGCGGCGCTCCCGGCGGCGCAGGCAAAGGCGGGCCGAGGTCGCACAGGTGCCCCCGCCCGGGCCGTGCGCGCCCTGCCTCGAGCCCCTCGCTCGCGGGCACGTCAGGATCCTGGGTCCCGCGAGGATGTCGAGCTCGACCGCCGTTCGCAGGGCGAGCGCCTCGTCGTCCATGCTGCCGACGTCCGGGAGGGTGGTCACACCCGCCTCCAGAAGCGCCTGCGCGGTCTTGGCAGAGAACGTAGTGACCAACCTCCCGGGGTCGCGGTAGCTCCCCGTGCAACTCGGGTGGCGGCCCGAAGCCGGGTGCGCGTGAGACGTCTCAGCAGATGGACGTGCACGTCGACGAGACCGGGAAGCAACGTGCGCCCGTCGACGTCGATCGCGCCGTCGGGCACCGACCCCCTCGCCTCCTCGACCGTCACGAGCCGACCGTCCCGCACTGTGACGACGACGCGCTCCCGCGGCGGAGCGCCCGTGCCGTCGAAGAGGCGCGCGCCCCAGAGGACGAGCTCGGCGGTCAAGCGCTACATGCCCATCGCGTGAGTAACCAGCGGGAGAACGCGCAGAACCTTGCCGGGTTAATCATTGCTTTGAAGTGAGTCAACGGCCGCGGAGCTGGCATGGTTGACCCGAGATCGCGCCCGCCCCTCCCGCGATCGTGTCATCACCGGGACATCACGGCGGCACCAGCTCGACCATGCGCGTCGCGTGACGCAGCGGCGAGCGCCTGGCGTCCAGGCGAATGTCCTCCGGCCGATCAGCCCCTCGGAGCGACGGGACCCGAACCCGCGAGCTCCGGCGTGACAGGCCGGTACGAGCTCAACCGGCACGGTTGGCCTCCACCCCGAATACCAGCCGGAGCAGGTAATTCGTGCTTGAGAGAACTGGCTGTGACCGGCTATGAGAGGCTGCCGCCCGGCAGGGCCTGTGTGGTACTCGTGCAGTCGGATTGGTGGCGAAACCGACAACAGAGCTACGCGCAGTGCGCTGCCGGCAGCGAGTTTCGGAACGCCGGCGTCGTTCATCCGCGCGACCGCTTCACGGATGTATCGGGCGGCGAGCGTCGCGGCGGCGTCAGGCGACAGCACGCTCGCCCAGCCGAGATCTCGATTCTCGGCCCGCGACTCGCGTCGCTTTCCGGCACTAGCCGGGGAGGAGGCCAAGTTGACCGAGGAAGTCCATCTGGTCAAAGAAC
>JACDBY010000314.1 GCA_013694685.1 Actinomycetota bacterium | reverse complement strand
CATCGGCTCGGCCATCGAGCCGGATCACTGATCTAAGGAGGATCACCGCCATGCTTTCCTCGTTCTTTGTTCTCGCCGCTGCCGAGGACGGCGCCGACGCCGGGAAGGCCATCGCGCTCGCGCTCGGGATCGGGCTCGGCTCGCTCGGCGCCGGCATCGGCATCGGGAACATCTTCGGCTCGATGATCCAGGCCGTCGCCCGCCAGCCCGAGCTCCGCGCCGAGCTGACAGGCATCCAGTGGCTCGGCTTCGCGCTCACCGAGGCGGTCGTCTTCTACGGCCTCATCGGCGGCCTGCTCGCCTTCGTGCTCATCTAGCTCCATGTGGAACCTGCTCGCACAGACGACCGAAGGGGCCGAGGAAGGCGGGAGCGGTCTGATCGAGGTCGTCCCAGGCCTCATGATCTGGACGCTCGTCTGCTTCGCGATCGCGTTCTTCGTGCTCCGGAAGTTTGCGTTCGGCCCGATCCAGAAGACGATCGACGAGCGCCGGAACCGCATCCGGCAGGCGGTCGAGGAGGCCGACAACGCGCGGAACGAGGCGCGCGAGCTCGTCGAGCAGAACCGGGCGATTCTCGCGCAGGCCCGCTCGGAGTCCGCCGAGATCCTCGCCGAGGCGCGAAAGGTGGCCGACGGGCAGATCGAGCGCGCGAAGAAGGAGGCCGAGCAGGAGCGACAGCGTCGGCTCGAGGATACGAAGAAGCAGATCGAGGCCGAGACGACTCGCGCGATCGGGCAGATCCGGAGCGAGGTCGCCGACCTCACGCTCGAGGCGACCGCGCGCGTCGTCGGCAAGGTGCTCGACACGGCTGACCAGAAGCGGCTCGTCGAGGAGGCTGTCAAGGGCCTCGACTTCTCCGCGCTCGAGGGCAGCAAGACCTAGCTCGCCGATGGCCGCCGCCCACCGCATCTACGCGCAGGCTCTCTACGAGGCCGCAAAGGCCGACGGGAGTGTCGACGCCGCGCGCGACCAGGTGGCCGAGCTCGCGACCGCGCTCGAGCAGAGCCCCGAGCTCGAGTCGTTCCTCGCGATCCCGCAGCTCGATCCAGCCTCGAAAGCCGACGTCCTCGAGGAGATCACGACCGGCGCAGCGTCCGTCGTCCGGAACTTCGTCCGCGTCGTCGCCGCCAAGGGGCGGGCGGGTCAGCTCCGGCAGATCGCGGGCGAGTTCGAGGCGATCGTCGACCGCGCGCAGGGCCGTCTCAAGGTCGAGCTGACGACGGCGTACGAGCTCGGTGAAGACGAGGCGAAGGCAATCGTGGGCAAGATTGAGGAGGCATCCGGCCGGTCGGTCGAGGCGAGCCGCTCTGTCGATCCCGACTTGATCGGCGGCATGATCCTGCAGGCCGGCTCGCTCCGCGTCGACGCGAGCGTCCGCGGCCGCCTCGCGCGCCTGCGCACAGAACTGGTGACCCGAAACTGAACCGAAGGAGAGACGTTTCGTGAAGCTCCGCCCCGACGAGATCACTTCGATCCTCAAGCAGAGAATCGAGCAGTACGACGTGGAGACCGACCTCTCGGAGGTCGGCACTGTCCTCCAGGTCGGCGACGGCATCGCCCGCGTCTACGGGCTCGACAACTGCGTCGCTCTCGAGCGGCTCGAGTTCGAGCACGGCGTCACCGGGATCGCGTTCAACCTCGAGGAGGACAACGTCGGGGTCGCCCTCTTCGGCGAGTGGCCGCGCGTCAAGGAAGGACAGCCCGTGCGTCGTACCGGCGAGGTGATGAGCGTGCCCGTCGGCGAGGGCCTCCTGGGCCGCGTTGTCGATCCGCTCGGGAACCCGCTCGACGGTCAGGGCGCGATCGAGGGATCCGAGCGGCGACCGCTGGAGTTCAAGGCACCCGGCGTGATCCAGCGCCAGCCCGTGGGTGAGCCGCTCCAGACGGGTCTGAAGGCGATCGACGCGATGATCCCGATCGGCCGCGGTCAGCGCGAGCTGATCATCGGCGATCGCGGAACGGGCAAGACCGCGATCGGCGTCGACACGATCATCAACCAGCGCGGTGGCGACGTGATCTGCATCTACGTCGCCGTCGGCCAGAAGGCCTCGACGGTCGCGCAGGTCGTCGAGCGGCTCCGCGACTCCGGCGCGATGGAGTACACCATCGTCATCTCGGCGCCCGCCCAGGAAGCCGCCCCGATCAAGTGGATGGCCCCGTTTGCGGGCGCCGCGATGGGCGAGCACTTCCTCTTCAACGGGAAGCACGCGCTCGTCATCTACGACGACCTCACAAAACACGCCGACTCCTACCGGCAGCTCTCGCTGCTCCTGCGCCGGCCGCCCGGTCGTGAGGCGTTCCCGGGTGACGTCTTCTACCTCCACTCGCGGCTTCTCGAGCGCGCCTGCAAGCTCTCCGACGAGCTCGGCGGGGGCTCGCTGACGGCCCTGCCGGTGATCGAGACGCAGGCAGGGGACATCGCGGCATACATCCCGACGAACGTGATCTCGATCACAGACGGGCAGATCTTCCTCGACTCGAGCCTCTTCTACTCCGGGATCCGCCCGGCGATCAACGTCGGTACCTCGGTCTCGCGCGTGGGTGGGAACGCGCAGACGAAGGCGATGAAGAAGGTCGCCGGGCGCCTTCGCCTCGACCTCGCCCAGTACCGCGAGCTGGAGGCGTTCTCGCAGTTCGGCTCCGAGCTCGACGCCTCGACCCAGCAGTCGCTTGCACGCGGCGAGCGGATGGTCGCGACCCTGAACCAGCCGCAGTACCAGCCGTGGCCCACTGAGGAGCAGGTCGTCGCGATCTACGCCGGCACGAACGGCTACCTCGACAAGGTGCCGGTCCCGCAGGTCGGGCGGTTCCAGCAGGAGCTGCGCGAGACGCTTCGCTCGGAAGGCTCGCTCTACGAGACGATCCGCGAGAGCGGCGACCTCGCCGACGAGACGACCGCGAAGCTCGACGAGGCGCTGAAGAAGTTCGTCGATGGCTTCAACGTCGAGGAGGAGAAGGGTCTCGTTGGGTAGCGACACTTGGATGCCCGAGGCAACCGGGGCCGGACAGGTCCGGCCCGTACGGAGGCGTCCGGCTGCTCTCGCGGCAGCATCTTGGCCCGTCGTAGGGGCCGGACCTGTCCGGCCCGTTCCGGGCACGGTTCGCGGGTAGCACATGGCGACCGTCCAGGACTACAAGCGACGGATCAAGTCCGTCCGGAACACGCGCAAGATCACGCGTGCGATGGAGCTCGTCGCCGCGGCGAAGCTCCGCCGGGCGCAGGCGCGCATCGAGGCCATGCGACCGTACGCCGACACGATGCGCGAGCTGATCGCGGGTGTCGGGCGCGCAGCGGGCTCCGGCTCGGTTCGCCTGCCGCTCCTGCAGCAGCGCGAGAACCCGTCCACCACGCTCGTCATCCCGCTCACCGGTGACCGCGGGCTCGCGGGCGCGTTCAACGCGCAGGTCACGCGCCGCACGTTCGCAGTGGAGCGCGGGCTCCTGGACGAGGGACAGAAGGTGCGCTTCCTCGGTGTCGGCAAGAAGGGGCGCTCCACGCTGACCTTTCGCCGCCGCGAGCTCGACGGCGCCTTCGTCGGCTTCACGGACGCTCCCGCGTACGCGGACGCCCAGGCGGTCGCCCACAGGGCCGCCGAGCTCTTCGTCGAGGGCGAGGTCGACCGCGTCGTGCTCGTCTACAACACGTTCGTCTCTGCCCTCACGCAGACGGTCACCGAGCAGGAGATCCTCCCGATCTCCGCCGACGTCCTCGAGACCGGCGAGGACGAGCGGCGCGACGACGCGCTCCGCGGCGACTTCATCTTCGAGCCCGAGCCCGAGGAGATCCTCGCGCGACTCCTGCCCGTCTACGTCGAGACGCAGATCTACCGGGCGCTCCTCGAGTCGTCGGCGTCCGAGCAGGGAGCTCGCATGACGGCGATGCGCAACGCCTCGAAGAACGCCGGCGAGCTGATCGACACGCTGACGCTCGAGATGAACCGTGCCCGCCAGGCCGAGATCACCCAGGAGATCCTCGAAGTCGTCGCCGGCGCGGATGCGCTCGCGTAAGGTGCTCCGCTTCGCGGAGGGTGCTCCGCTTCGCGGATCACCTAAAGATCAAGTACAGGCAGTTCTAGGTGGCTCGCCGGAGGCGAGACACCAACGCGCCTAACAACTTGTCGTCGCCTCCGTCTATGCTCCTGCCGTGAGCGTCACCACGAGAGAAGACGCTGCCGTCGCTCGCGAGCTCGGTGAGTCGGACGCCGCCCTTGCGGAAGGGCTCGTGGAGGGCGACGTCAAGGCTCGCGGCTACTGGGAGCAGGTCTGGCGGCGGTTCAAGCGCGACCGCGTCGCGCTCGCGAGCATCGGCTTCTTGATCCTGCTCGTCCTCCTTGTCTACCCGGGCGCGACGATCGCCGAGAGCTTCGTCGGGCACAGCCCCGACGACATCTTCACCGACGGCGTCGACGACGGCCTGATCCCGGTCGGTCCGTGGCACCAGGTCGTCGATCCGTTCACCGGCGAGGAGCAGATTCTCGTGCTCGGGGCAGCCGACACGCTCGGGCGGGACGAGTTCCTGCGGCTCCTCTACGGCGGTCGCGTGTCGCTCCAGGTGGCGATCCTCGCGACAATCGGCGCGATGTTCATCGGCACGATCCTCGGCGCCGCCGCGGGCTACTACCGCGGCTGGATCGACACGATCATCTCC